>JAGQND010000069.1 GCA_020428265.1 Candidatus Saccharimonadota bacterium
AAGCTTAATATATAAATATAAAGAGTGCGGTGAGAGTTCTAGCTCGATGACCTGCCGGCAACCTACGCATGAGCGGCGCAAGGTGCTCCATCTAGCCCGTCCATGGCGACAGGGAAAGATATTTTCTTCTCTAAGATGATAATACTTTTCTGACACCGTGGCAGATAGGAACTATGTGATATGACAGAGGTGTATTTACCTAATAAACTAAGCGACGAGCCGCTACTTTACGGAGACACGGTATTTTTTGACCAACTTCCTAGCCCTCATGAGAGCGTGCGTACTGCACTTGAGGCGCGAGTGATTGGCCAAAAGGCTGTTATAGATACAATTATTGACACGCTCGATGCAAGCAGTTTGCGTGATGATACAAATCGTCCATTAAGCACGTTTGCTTCTATTGGACCATCTGGTGTGGGCAAAACTTCGTCGGCACATGCTATAGCCGACGGCATGCGAAGGCATGGTGGTGGTAGGCTCATAAAGGTAAATAGTACCGAATATTCGGAGCCGTATCGTATATCCTCGCTACTAGGGGCGTCGCCTGGCTACGTGGGTCGCGAGCAAAAATCTTTGTTTCGCTCTTTGCAGTCAACGCAGATAGATGGCAACGGTACGGTCGTGCTATTTGATGAGATTGAAAAAGGCTCCGAGGAGCTACATAATCTTCTTCTCGGTATCCTTGACGACGGCGAGCTGACCGACCATAGCACCGGTAAGATACTTGATTTTCGCAAAACGATTGTAAATTTGACGAGTAATATTGGTAGTAAGGAGATTAGTAAAGCGCTGAGCTGCCAGGATGCGCAGTCTCGCGAAGAGGCGTACGCTAGTGCCTCTGCTAGCGCGGTTGAGAAGTTTAAAGATTATTTTTCACCTGAGCTTGTTGGACGCCTAGACGCAATTCTTGTATTTGGTACTCTAGGGCATGCAGCACTGCGCCAGATTCTTGACCTGCAAATTGACGATACTAATGTTCTGTCAAGGCGAAAATACGGCGTGCATGTTGATGTGAGCGAAAAGGCTCGCGACCACTTAGTGCAGTCGGCGGTAGCTGAGTCACCCGAACATGGTGCTCGCAAACTACGTAGTCTACTAGGTCAACATGTGTTGAGCACGGTTACGCGCTATGCTACTAACGCAGAGTCTGTAAATGGTACTCGTATTTATGTTGGACATGTCGATGAATGGACTGATATTGACACGCCTGCCACTTCACCATTTGTATTTTCTGCAATTCGTGATGATAGTGCAAAGCGTACTAATTATTAGATATCGGAGTCGAGCTGCTCGATAACGTTGAGTAGTTTGCGCGGCGTAATTTCGGCTTTTATAAGGTATGCATCGGCGTGTGCTTCCATAGATGAGCGTGAGGTGTCGTCTTGCTCAAAGTTGGTGAGGACGATTATTTTGGTGTTGGGTATGAGGTCTTCTTTGCCACGAAGCGCGTCTAATATTTCGTTGCCGCGGCGTTCTGGCAACATGAGGTCTAGTAGTATTAGGTCGTACTCTTTGTTGCGTGCGGCTATTAGGCCGTCGTTGCCGCCAACCATCCAGTCTACCTCAAACCCGGCCTTTTTGAGGCTGCGCACGTACATTTCACCTATGAAACGATCGTCTTCTACTATTAAGATGGTTTTGATTGCCATATTTATGTATATTATAGCTTGTTTAAAGGGTTTTTACTATACAAGTTATGTCTAGCCTAGGTATTTGGAGTGATTTTTTATCCAGCCACCGCTTTCCTCTATGAGGTTTATGTTGCCAGCATTTTCACTGGTGATTTTGCCAGCTACGCTGTCGTATATAGGTAGCGTAAATGTAAAGGTTGAGCCTTCGTTTTCTACACTTTGGGCCTGTATAGTACCACCGTGCGACGAGACTATAGCACGGCAAATGTATAGTCCTATGCCAGTACCGGCGACTGTTTCGCGGCTACGGTGCGAGCGGTAGAACTTGTGGAACAAATTAGACACGACGTTGGCCGGCATGCCGACACCGTGGTCGCTGATGGATATTTCTATGAAGTTTGGTATGATTTTGGCGGTGACATGTACTAGGCCACCTTCGTAGCTGTATTTTATGGCATTGTCTATGAGGTTGCTTAGTACCTCACCTACAGCGTTGGTATCGGCTGCTACGGTAGGTAGGTTTTCTGGTATTTCTACTGCTAGTATGCGGTTTTGCGAGCGAGCACGTAGCTGCATGTCGTCGGCCACGGTGCTATATATGTGTCCCAGGGTTTCTTCTTTGAGGCGGAGTTTGAGGTGGCGACGGTCGTAGCGAGCGGCGCTTAGTATGTTATTTACATAGCTACTTAGGCGGTTAGATGTCACAACTAGGCGCGACATTAGCTCGGTTTGATCGTCTTGTAGTACCGGTGCCAACTCGTCGCTCAGGACGTCTAGGTAGCCACGAATAACCGTAATTGGCCCGCGGAGCTCATGGGCGGCAAATGATATAAAATCTAGCTCGTCTTCCTCGGGCTTATACTCGTCGGTGCGGTCTATGGTGGTTATTACGGTCTCAGCTTTGCTGTTTTTGTGGTAGTTTACTATTACGTCAAAGATACGCCGACCATCTTCATTGGGCAATTTGTTTGCTACGCGTATCCAGGTTTTTTCGGCCTTGAGTTTGTTGCGCACTTCGCTGCTCAGCCAGCTTGAAAGTGTTTCGTACTCTGGGAACATTAGGTCTATGGCGTCACGGTCTTCGGTGTTTTTGCGTACCGGGGCGTATTTGTTGTGGTATATTATATCGTGGTTTTTGTCCATGATGATTATGCCGGTCTTGGTGTTGTTGAGGCCGGTCAATATAGTGTCGTCTACGTTAGATTCTGTAGTTTCTTCTGGCGCTGCACTACGACTTGCCGACATTTCATATACGGTTTGTAGTATTTCTTTGAAGCCGTCTTGGCTAGTGTCGTAGTAGTTGGGGTTCGGTGGTTTTATGGTGCTAGGCTCACCGGATACGTGCACGATGGCCATGACTAAATCTCGGAAGGGCTCGCCAAGTATATGCGTGAGCCAAATAGTGACGATATTTTGCGCGGCCGAGGCTAGGAATACTATGCCAAAAAACCACAGTATATTTAAATCTACAAAGCCGGTTACTTGGAGCAGGCTAAAAGTAATAAGAGTGATACTACACTGTGCGGCCGTGATGGTTATATACGTACGAGTTCGAAATTTACCCCAGTAATCGCGCATGTATGGGTGATTGGGGTCATTTGCAGCCACTACTGGCGGTGTGTTAGGTGTGACTGTAGG
>JAGQND010000006.1 GCA_020428265.1 Candidatus Saccharimonadota bacterium
ATTTCCGCTTAAGTAATTGCCTGCAAACTCCCTAAAATACACTTCGTCAAAAACTATTTTATTGGGCGTCGCTAACATCCACAGGCGTGTAAACAGTGTCACCGCTGTAATAACCCATATTTCTGGGTATTTCCAAAGCTTTCTCCACTTTTGCATATATCTAGTCTAACAAAAAACAGCCCCGAGGGGCTGAATTTTTACTTACGTAGACCTAGTTTTTCGATGAGGGCTTTGTAGCCAGCGAAATCTTTACCTTCTAGGTATTTTAGAAGTCGCTTACGGCGGCCAACCATCTGTATAAGACCGCGACGAGCCATGTGGTCGTGCTTGTTTGAACGTAGGTGTTCAGTAATTTCTTTGATGCGCTCAGTTAGAACAGAAACTTGAACCTCGGGACTACCGACGTCGTTTTTGCTCTTTTGTACTGCCGCAATTGCTTTGGCTTTCTTATCTGCTGTAATCATTAGTTATGTATTGTAGCAACTTTTGGCTAACTTTGCAAGGGGTAGCTAGTCTGTTATGCCAAAATCTGCCAGTTTTTGGGCATTTTGCACCGAAAATTCGGCTATTTGGGTGCGGCGGAGCTGCGTACAGTAGGCCCCAACGCCCAGAGCTTGGCCTAAATCGGCCGCTAGTGAACGCACATAAGTACCACTACTCACGTGCACCCGCACTTTTACTTCTGGGTAGGCGTAGTCGAGCAGTTCATATTCATACACCGTCACTTTACGCTCTGGTATTTCTACTTCTTCGCCTTTTCGCGCTAGGTCGTAGGCACGGCGACCATCGATTTTTATAGCACTGTAAATCGGTGGAACTTGGGTTATTTCACCCTTAAACTGCTCTATGGCGCTCAAAATCTCGCTTTTAGTGGGCTTTTTATTCGACACATCAGTCAGTTCGCCTTCTGGGTCGCCCGTACTACTCACCTGCCCCAAGTGGTAGGTCGCTTCGTACACTTTGTCGTGCTTGGTATATGTCATGGCATTTTTGGTCTCTTTGCCCACGCATAAAATCATCAACCCTGTAGCAAAAGGGTCCAGTGTGCCCGTGTGCCCCACTTTAACCTTGCGGCCAGCTTGCTCACGTAGCACACGCTTGATACGCGCCACCACGCCAAAACTAGTTAGCCCCGCAGGTTTATCTATAAGTAATATTCCGTCTGTCATCAGACACTAGTATACTATGTATATGACTAAGTTACTGTTTGGCATATTTGCGCACCCCGACGACGAAGCCTTTGGGCCAGCCGGGACTTTTATAAAAGAGGTGCAAAACGGCACAGAACTTCACCTTATAACACTTACACTTGGCGACGCTGGCGCCAACCCCGACGGTGTACACAACTTAGCCGACGAACGCCAAATGGAGTGGCGCACCGGTGGTGACCTAATGGGCGCCACTAGCATGACCCACCTGGGGTATATGGACGGCCAACTTACCAACCAATCGCTAGTATCTGCCGGCGAAAAACTTGTAGAAATCATAAAATCCACCGCTAAAGATCGTGAAAATATAGAAATCGACATACTTTGTTTTGACTTCAATGGCATATCAGGCCACATAGACCACATTGTAGCCTCGCGAGCAGCCGCCTGGGCATTCTACGCACTACGAAACGACGGCCACAATATGGGGCGCCTACGCCTGTGGCGCTTATCAGCACACGAAGTACCCACTAGCAATATAAACTGGCTATATATGGAGCCGGGCTATACAGACAGCGAAATAGACGAAATAGTAGACGCACGCGAATATCACGATAAAATTGTAGAAGTTATACGAGCGCATAAATCTCAACGCTATGACGGCGAATCACACATACATAACAGAGGTGAAAACCTGGGTATCAACCACTACAAAATACTAAATTAAGACGCCTTTACACTAACCCATGCCAGGGATTTTGAACTGACCAGGACCAGACTCTACTGGCTGAGCGGCAGGCTCCGAGGTAGGCTCACCAGAAGTGTCGCCAAATACATCGCCCGACACAGCCCCCGCACCTGCTGGTGCGGCGCTAGCCATAGGGAATGATATAGGCGAAGGAGGTGGAGGTGGCAAAGTAGCCCCGCCAAGATCTGCTGGCAATGGAGGTAGCGGAGGTAAACCAGCTGGTGGCTCTGGTATAGATGTTTGGATATGACCAATTTCAGGGGCTGCACCACCACTAAGTATTGAGGCAATCTCTGGAGTGCCCGCACCCTCTGTAGGAGTAAGTGGAGTAGATGTACCCTGACCTATAGGGCCATTAAATGGATTCACAATTTGCTGTTCGTCAACTGTCTGCTGTATACCATTTACTGGTGACACCTCTTGTGGAGTAGGCGCCATACCGCCGTGCTCCATAATTATCTGAGGTGGCTCGGGTGCCGGAGCCTCTGGAGTTAGGTTTGGCAAAGGAGGAAGCGCTGGTGAAAGTGGCTCAATAGGCGCACTCGCTGCTGGGTCTTCGAAATCAGGCATAGAACCATCCGAAGGTACAGTTGGTAGCCCAAATACTGGAGATTCTGGCAACTTAGCCTCTTCAGCAGCCTGGTCGAGACCTTTTTCGATATCGGCTAGCGTGCCAGATGGCGACGCAGGTGCACCAGCCAAACCAGCAAGTTGCTTTTCGAGCTCAAGCTGATCGGCTTCTTCGTTGGACAAATTATTAGGCACGGCTGACTGGAATGGCGCTGCAGGAGGTGCTATCACCTTTTCCTCTGGACGCGCCGGTGCCATACCTACAGTTGCGCTTAGGTCGTTCTTGAGTTTTTCAAGTTCATCTGTAGCGGCATCAAGACTTTTTGGAGCCACGCTCGAAGAGTCATCATCGTCACGCTCAATAGTCAGCTCAGAACCATCGCTCGATAGCTCACCACCGTCCATTTGGCGCGCCTTGTTCTTAAACGAACGCCCCGGCTTAAGGTCGTGTGCCTCTGCTAGCTTGGCTGCAATTAGCTGCTGATTCGCGCCAGCCGCCATCAACTCAGCTGCCATAGTCATAGCGTTAGAATTAGTCTTGTCGTTGCTAAACCTCTCGGTAGCCGAAACTATACCGGTAAGTAGCGCCGTAGCAATTTGCTCATCTAGCACATCTGCGCCGCCAACTTGCTCTGCTATACTCACAATCATCTCTGACAAGCTACTCGCCTGACCATCATGCCAGTCTGTACTGCCAAGAGTACTTGGCTTATCACCGTTAGTGATAGTTACAATTTTGGCACCATGAAGGATTTTTTCTTGAGCATCTAGAGCCTTGTCTAAATCAGCATCGCTAGTCACACCTAGCGCTATCACAAGCTCTATGTTGTACTCACCCTGAGTAAACTCGAGGTCTTTTTCGGTAAGTATGGTCTTATACGGTGTTATAAATATCTTCACCACGTCGCCATCTACCTTGTAGCGCAAGTGGTCGGCCTTGTCCTTGTCGAGAGCTATGATGAAATCACGCAAACTATCGGCAGTATCTTCAAATACCTTTTCGGGGTCGAGGAATGTAATAGCAGGAGGCGTGCCACCACTGTACACAGCAGTAGAGCGCTTCTCGAGCTTGTCCATAATAAGTGCTAAGCCCAAAGCCGCAGAAAGTTCATCTACCGAAGGATTGGTACTAACCGTAACCAAGATATTTTCAACACTAGAGATGTCGTCTACGATACTGTTCATGGCCACCACAGGGTCAACCTCGGGCGTAGACGCTGGTGCGGGCGCTTGTTCTACAACAGGAGACGGAGCAGATATAGGCTGCACGTTAGCTTCGTGTGTAAGTATAGGCGTGTCAGAAGCAGCCGTAGGAAGTTTAGAATCAACCTTGCCTACCTCTGGCGCCATAGGAGGAAGAGCCGGCTCGGCTGGAGCCTCGCTAGCTGGTAGCAAAGTAGCATTGGCATCACCTTGCACGGGAGGTGGTATCAAAGATGGAGCTGGCGGCGCAAGCTGTGCAGCATCAACAGGTGCTATCTGAGGTGCATCTGTAGGAGCTGGTGCGGCCGGTTGTTGGTTATCCATGATTTTTCCTGTCGGTTTTTTGTACGTTTTTGTGTAACTTTGTGAGTTTGGTTTAAATATACCATGAGCAGTATAAAATAGTCAACACCCTGCCCACACTTTAAAACACTTTACAATTTGGCAATTTTCAGCTATAATGTGTCATTGATTGTAATAACAATATTTAAGAGGTAATAAAATCCATGCCAATCATCAAAAGCGCTATCAAGCGTATGAAGCAAACCGTCGTTCGCCGCAACCGCAACGTAGGTATCAAGAAAGACATCAAAACAGCTAATAAAGCTTTTGCTGCTAAACCTAGCGCCGAAGCTCTAAGCAAAGCTCACAGCGAGCTAGACAAAGCTGTTAAAAAGGGTCTTATCAAGAAAAACACAGCAGCACGCCGCAAAGCTGGCCTATCTAAGGCAGCTAAAGTAGCTGACGTAAAGCTAGCAGCTGGTACTAAAAAAGCGGCTAAGCCTGCCGCAGCTAAAACCGCCGCTGCTAAACCTGCAACAAAAGCAGCAGCTAAGCCAGCAGCCAAGAAAGCTCCTGCTAAAAAACCAGCAGCAAAAAAGACTACAAAATAGTCCCCCGCTACACAAGATACCGGCCACATGAGCCGGTATCTTTATATTACATTCACTCTAGACCTGGAGGTCGTACCTTCAGCGGTGTTGATTTTGTGAATTAATGAATTAACAGACTAGCTCTTTACGAGCACAGTTGTTTGCACCAATGTGGATTCTACTAAAATCCAGGGGTCTACCCCACTCGATTTCATAGCTTTGTCGGTGTCAGCATATAAATTAACGAGTTTTTTGACCTTAAGTGCGCCCAACTTTTTGGCATGTGGCGCGAGTTTACCGAGTGCAAATGGGTGTGCGCCCACATCTTTGGCCACATCTGCCGTAGGTTTACTCGTAGCGCTAAGTGCTGCCAACTGGTAGATTTGCCCACTCAGTAGCCCAAACGTCATGTAGGCGTCTTGGGTGGCCTTCAGCACCTCTACGACCCCCATAATCTTCTTGCTATCACCGCCGAGCGCACTCTCCATGAGCAAAAACACGCTCTCTGTCGGGTTCGGTTCTACGTATCTAGTTATAGCGTCTTCAGAACCGTCTTCTACGGCGGATAATTTCGCTATAGCATCGGCCAGCGTCCACTGGTCTAGGCCCACGCGCTGCACAAGAAACCGTACATCCTTAGGGGTAATATCTAACCCTTGACGATTGGCTTCTTGCCCCGCCCAAGCTTCGGCCTGCATAGTGTCGCGCTCGCCCCACTTGGTGTAAGTCTGCACATCTGCCAGCTTAGCTATGGCCCTATAGGTGCTAGTGCGCTTGTCGGGGCTAGGCTCTACCAAAACCACATGTATGTCATCGCTCACACGCGGTAGCCACTCTGGTAGCTTGGCCCACACGGTTTTGTTGCTCGATAAATCCTTGATAACCACCAGACGCTCACTAGCAAAAAGCGTCACTCCGGCCAGTAAGTCGGGTAATTGGCTAATTTCTAGATCGCTGCCGTCTACCACCTCGGCCGTACCGGCAAAATCATCAATTATACGGTTAAGATTGTGCCGAATCTCAAAATCGTTATTGCCCGTGAGCAAGGTTATCATTTGCCAAGTACCTGTTCGCGCGGACATAAGTGTGTACCGCGGCCCGCAGCGCGAGTTTTGATGATTTCGGTGCCGCAGCGTGGACAAGGTGTGCCTTCGCGGTGGAATACTTTGGCAAAGTCTAGGTAGCGGCCTTTGGAGCCATCGGCATGAACGTAATTGCGACTTGAACTACCGCCTAGTGATATAGACAGATTCATGACCTCGCGCACGCCATCGTAGAGTGCTTTCATTTTGGCGTCGCTTATGTCGCCTACTCTGGTAAGCGGATGTATTTTGGCACTCCACAAGGCTTCGTCGGCGTATATATTGCCCACGCCGGCTATCACAGATTGGTCTAGTAGCGCGGCCTTTATAGCAGAGTTTTTGCGGCGCGCAAAGCGCTGCTTGAACTCAACAAACGTAAACGAACTTTCTAAAGGCTCGGGGCCAACTTTTTGCATAAATGGCAGTTCTGGCACGGCCACAGTCGGCATAAGTCGCATCCAGCCAAATTTGCGTTGGTCGTTAAAATATAGGTGTGAATCGTCTTCGAAAGTTATGGTTACGCGAGTAGATTTGTCGGGTAAATTATTGATAAGGCTATCATTCGGGTGCCCCGCACCGAATCGTGTAGCGTCGGCAGCTACATACACCAACTGACCAGTCATTTTGAGGTGTATTACCAATGTATAGTCCGTAGTGAGATCTATCATTAACACCTTGGCTCGGCGACGAACTGCACGAATTTTGGCCCCAATCATGAAGTTTTTTACATCAGCCGGAGCGTTAGGAAAGCCCTTTTCGGTGTCATGCTTTTCACTAGTTATCACACGCCCCACAATAAATTTATTCAAACCACGCTTTACTGTTTCTACCTCTGGTAATTCAGGCATTTAAAATCTCCTTTATTTTAGTAATTGTAGTTTCAGTATCATTAAACACGAAGGCCTGCATACCAACTTGCTTTGCGCCCTCCACAAAACGTGGCTGATCGTCTATAAATAAACACTCTTCTGGCAGAACACCTAGCCTAATGGCGGCCGACATGTACATCGACGAATCTGGTTTTACTGCACCAACTTGATACGACAACACCACTTCATCGAATAAGCTTATCTGCTCCTCGGTAAAAATATCATTTAAGTGGTAATCACTAGCGTTGCTAAGCATACCTATCTTATATTTTGGCTTCAGATCTTGCCTAATGTAATCAAAAAGGCTAACATCCGTAGGATTATCCTCAATCTCACTCCGTGCATCACTGGCAGATATACCAGCCAAACTTCCAACCTGCTGCAAAAAATCATTATACCCAATAAATCCCGCATTTGAACGCTTGTTTAAGTCAGTTGCCTCAATAAATTTTTGTTCATCGTTAGCAAAATGTGCCGTACGAAACGGCAGCCAACCATCATGAGCTAAAACCCCGAAACAATCAAATATCACCGCCTTAATCATGCTCCAAGTATATCACTCTACAGAGGTAAATTACAGCTTGGCGTTCATTTTACTAGTCATACTCGAAAAGTCAGGTATTTGCTTTTGAAACAGCGCCATTACCTGGCCAAGATTTGCCTTGAGCGAACCCACCGAGCCACTACACGACGACGTCCAGAGTTTCTTGACCACTTTGTCGCCCTTGAGCATTTCGAACTCGTACAAATTGCCAGTAGCACATATGCCACGCGTTTCGTTGGCGTCGCCACTTAGTTCATCACCAGTCATTAAGTTTGCCCTATCGAGAGCATACACGAACTCGCCGTAAGCCTTGCCAGTGTTGTCGAGAGTTTCGGTATCTATCACCTCGCCGCGGTAGCCGTGGTAAGTAGCCATAATGCGGCTGTCCGGACTTATAGTCACACTGTACGAGCGGTAGTTTTCGTCGGCTACAATCTGCCCGCGCACGGTCATGCGCACACTACGGTCGGCCAGTGTAGATGTAAGCTTAGGGTCGGCGGTAGCTGCGGGTGTAGTACTAGCAGTAGCCGCAGGAGCATCAGCAACAGAGGTAGGCTTGGCGCTAAATATGACCCGACCAAGCGAAACAAACACCACGATCACAAGAATGGCGATTATTCCGACTAGCACAAAAGGCATAAACCTCCGAACTCCATCAATCATACTTACATTATAGCACTTTTAGTATAAAATGTCAATAACGCTTACCCTAGTGGGGCTATAGCTCGCCCCAGTTGTCGCCCACGCTTACGTCTACCTTGAGCTTGATTTTGAGCTCTGGAGCCACGGCTTCCATGGTTTTACGCAATATTTCTGCCACTTTTTCAGCATTTTCATGTGGCGTTTCCACTAGTACGCTATCGTGAACTTGCAGTACTTGCTCGCCTAGTCCTGCCAGCTCAGATTCAAGCTGTATCATGGCACGTTTCATTAGGTCAGCTTCGGTGCCTTGTATGGGCATATTGGCGGCAGCTCGGCGTGCGCTTTCGCGTACTATCCAGTTACTGCTACGTACGTCTGGGGTGGGCCGGCGGCGGCCATAGTAGGTTTCTACGTAGCCTTCGTTTTCGGCTTTGGTTAGCGTGTCTTCTATATATTTGCGTATAGGTGCGCGCATTTCAAAGTACTGGTCTATGTAACGTTTGGCCTCCGTTAAAGACATGCCCGTAGCCACACTTAAGCCATGCGGACTCATACCATACAGTACGCCGAAGTTTATCACCTTGGCATCGCGTCGTTGCTGCTTGGTCACGTCGTCGATTGGTATGTTGTATACTCGCGCGGCGGTTTTAGTATGTATATCTACGTCGCTATTGAAGTCTTTTATCAGCTCTTCGTCACCAGCGAGTATAGCCGCTAGGCGCAGCTCAAACTGGCTATAGTCGGCACTCACCAGCACATTGCCCCGCTCTGGCACAAATGCTTCGCGGATTTTGCGCCCTAGGTCACTACGCACTGGTATATTTTGCAGGTTAGGGTTACTGCTGCTTAGCCTACCCGTACTGGCTACATCTTGGCTAAAAGTTGTATGCAAACGGTCATTACTATCCACCATAGTTGGCAGCGTATCTACATAGGTATTTTTGAGCTTAGCAAGCTCGCGAGTGCGCTCTATGAGTTCAATTATAGGGTGCTGACCGCGTAGTTTGTCGAGTGTTTTTTGGTCGGTGCTATAGCCGGTTTTACCCTTTTTCACGCCCGTAGTTGGCAACATTAGCTTAGTAAACAGCACTTCGCTCAGCTGCTGTGGACTAGCTATATTAAACTCCGCACCCGCCATAGCGTACATTTCTTGTTCAAGTTTTTTGTGTTCAGCACCGAGTTCTTCGCTCATTTTGGCGAGTTTTTGTACGTCAATTTTCACCCCGCGGTGCTCTACCAAAAACAGCGTGTATATAAACGGAAAGTCAAACTCGTGAGCAATCTTTGACACTTCGGGCGAGTTCTCAAAACCTTCTACTTGCCAGTCGTAAACCTGCCAAAGCGCGGCTATGGTATCGAGCTTAGCTACCAACACGCCCCCCATCAACGACTCCAAGCTAGTGTCGCGACGCAGTGGGTCTAACAAAAATGCCGCCTGGCGTATGTCGTGAATTTCACTAAACTGCACCTGCACGCCAGCATCGGCCAAGTAGTGATACAGCGCCTTTACGTCGTACGCCACCACTGTTGTCATCTCTAGCAAACGCCACATGGCTTTGTCTATTTGCTGAACAGATTTTTTATACACCTCGCCACGATTTGGTGATACATACACGTCGTCGCCATCAAATTCTAGCACCACCGGACCATTTAGCAGTAACTGTTCGGGCCACGGCTTTTCCACCAAATCGGCTGTCGATAAATCATTTACACTCAGAGCATGGTCTTTGTGCTGGTCTTGCATATGCGCAGGCAAGCGCTTAGTAAGTGAATGGAATTCAAACTTCTCCAACACTTTAGCAACCTTGCCCAAATTCGTGTTGTTTATATCGGCTTCGTCCCAGTCAAGTTGCAGCGGAGCATCGCACCAAATTCGTGCCAATTCACGACTCATGTAGGCGTTGTCGCGGTCTTCGGTGAGCTTTGTTTTTTGCGCACCTTTTAGCTCGTCTATGTGCTCGTATATACCGTCCAAAGTCTCATACTCACTCAGCAACGCCTGCGCAGCTTTTGGCCCTATACCACGCACACCGGGTATATTGTCAGAAGAATCGCCCACCAGCGCTTTGTAATCCACAAATTGCGCTAGTTTTACACCGTATTTTTCCTCAAACTCGGTTTCGGTAAAACGAATCATATCGCTACCCTTTTTGTTGATATACACCTGCGTGTGTGGTGTTAGCAGCTGCATCATGTCGTAGTCGCCACTAACTACGCACGTTTCTACGTCTTTTGCAGCCGCTTCTATGGAAATCGTGCCAATTATATCGTCAGCCTCGTAATCGTCGAGCTCTATCACAGGCCAACCAAAGCTTTCTAGTAGCTCGTGCAGCAGCGGTATCTGAGCAAAAAAATCTTCGGGCGGACGCTTGCGCCCGGCTTTGTATTCGGGGTATATTTCCTTGCGTTTGCTTGTAGCGGTTTTTGATTTATCCCACGCTACCGCCACGTAGTCTGGATCGAGTTTTTTTATAACTTCTATGGCTATGCTCGCAAACCCAAACACGCCGCCAGTTGGGGTGCCGTCGGGCATACTTAACCCTGGCATAGCATAATACCCCCTGTAAAACACAGACATACCGTCTATAAGAACTAATCTCTTCATACTACTAGTATAGACTACTGGTGGCTATAGAGGTACTATAGAGTAAATGAATGACACACTACACGTAGCCATCATCCCCGACGGCAACCGCCGCTGGGCCAAACAAAACGGCCTCAAGGGCTACTACGACCTATACCAGCGCGGCATAGACGGCATGCTAGACATCTCAGAGGCTGCGTTCAAACTTGGTGTTACCCACCTGTCACTTTGGGGTAGCTCGCACGCCAACATGTCGGGTCGCAACGCCGATTTTGTGCAAAATCTCGACCGCGTGTTTCGCGAAAACATACGGCGCTTTGCTACCCACCCTATAATTGCCGAATATGACATAAGCATACGCGTAGTTGGCGAGTGGCGCGATAGTTTTACGCCCGAAACAGTGCGAGTGATGGAAGATGCCATAGTCGAAACGGCCCGCCGGACAGGCTGCGTACTAACCCTGCTTATAGACTACAGTGGCTCGCGTGAACGAGATGCTGCGGTGGCAGAACTGCGCCTAGACCCCCTAAAACACACTACGCTGCGCGAATATGCCTGGACAAGCTATTTGCCAGACCTAAACCTAGCCATACGCACAGGCTCGTGGACAGACCCACATAATAGCGAAGGGTTTTTGAGCTTGCTTAGCGACAACACGCAATTCGCCTACCCCGAAGTGCTGTGGCCCGACTTTACCCCAAAACACCTGGCCGACATATTGGCCGACTATAATTCACGCGAAAAGCGCGGCGGCAAGTAATCTGGTATAGTGGTAACAATGACTACCGATAAATCAGACATAAAGATAGTAGCTTTTGTAGGCCTACCTGGCGCCGGCAAAAGCTCGGCCGTAGACTACCTAACAGCAAAAGACTACCCCAAAGTTTACTTTGGCGGCGTAGTACTGCAGGCCATGAAAGACGCCGGACTAGACCAAAACCCCGAAAACGAAAAATACATGCGCGAAAAGCTGCGTGCCGACGAAGGTAAAGACGTAATTGTAAACCGCATAGTAACGCAAATCCGCGACCTTATAGACGCTGGGCAGCGCCGTATTATCGCCGACGGCCTATACAGCTGGACAGAGTACAAAATCATGAAACACGAATTCCCGGGCGAACTAACCGTAGTGGCTATAACGGCACCCAACCACCTGCGCTACCGCCGCCTAGCTACCCGCCCCGTACGCCCCATGACAGCCCAACAAGCCCGCGAACGCGACTGGGCCGAGATAGAAAACCTCGAAAAAGGCGGCCCCATAGCCATAGCTGACCACACCATCATAAACAACAAAGACCTCGACTGGCTCTACAAACAAATCGACGACGAGCTAGAGCATATAAAGTTTTACGACCACTAAAAAGTAAAAGACGCCCTTTTGCTTCAATACAGTAGCGCACGCGTCCTTTATGCTTAAATTATAGCGTAAACCCTATTTAATAATGGACTCCCCTTACCCTTGCGACATCTAGCAATATATCATATGCCCATTTTACGAGTTTTTGGTCATCTTCATTATTCATAACTTTTGCCCCATGTATATAGTTACACCTTATCTGATAAATTAACTTAGCAAGACTACTGGTGTGGAATTCTTCAATGCCTGGTAGTTCAACCTTACGGCTAGTGTGATGCATGTTGATGACGCTATCTCTGCCATTATTCGGCAGCGTTGCTCTAAAATTATCGTATATAGCCTGCTTGTTGTCGACAAAGTACGGATCAGCTAATTTACTAAAATAATTCTTAAATCTTGCGCCGTCACTCGAAGGCTCCCTAGAGTTATAATATTCCGAGTAAGCTTTATTGTACGCCATCCACAAAAACGCAAAACTAAGCATCTCGGTATTTAGTGAAATGGCGTAATTTGCATACACACCCGGTAAGTCGCTTATAAATTCTATATTCGGTGTGGGTATATTATCACTCATCAGTTAATACTTCCATCCAAAACTAATATCACTATCTTGCTGCGTGGATTCCGAAATAGGATGAAACCTACCCATAGCATCTCTAGCGGTAATAAATGGGATGGCTAGTTTTGTAATGTCATCTGCGCACTTTAGCTTATGGCGAACTGCAATATCACTAGCCTCCATAAATATGTCGACGATATCATTTAGGCTATACTCCAGATTCTCCATTTCAAGAGCCAATTCGGCTTTAGTAAGGCCTAGCTTTGACCTTAAAATGCTGTCATTTGGTCCGTTTAGGTATAGAGTGGCAAGTAGCTTAGATATGTTATTGCGATTCTGCGAAAACCTAATAGCCCAATCTAGTTTCTCTGGGCTCAAAAATAATTTATTATAATGCCAAGAATATCTACCATAATGTTTATCATCTCCACATGTATCTTCATAATTCTTGTATTTTAGCAACCTTCGAGTTATCTCGTACCCGCTATGACCCTTTACATCAAACATTTCACTATCATAGTAGGAAAAATACTCTTGATCATTTCGCTTCTTGTATTCATGCCTGCCCTTATCGTAGGTAGTGAGTCGGTTTTTTAACCTCTCATTTACTACAGTATTGCCAATATCAAAACCACTACCCACCCATACAACAAACCCCCAAAGAAGAAACGGAGCCAAGATATATAGCGCAATAATTACTAGCATGCCGAATTCTGAGTCCGAACTAAATAATAAATATATGAGCGCACCGTAAATTATATTCATAATCACTAAAATACTAGCGACTCCGACTCTCAGATTAGTTGCTGCGTTATCAACAGATTTTTCTATAGTATCGAGAATAAGTTCTGTGTCTGGAGATACGCCGTAGTCCCATGGCATAGGTGCACGTTCTATATTGGTATTTTGTTGTTTGGGAAGTTTTTTTGCCATCACCTTATCCTTTCAATAAAAAACGACAACCATTCTAGGGTTGTCGAGACTCAACAATCAGGTTGGAACCTAAATGCTTTCGAATGGTTGCCGCTTTTGCGGTTCCAAAGAAAGGTTTAAAGCCTTTATATCTAATTGTTGAATCTCGACACCTTAATTGTAGCATAATAAAATAACACCCCTTACATGGAGTGTTATTTTGTGTCTTAGCCGACGATCTAACCCAAATATTCGTGCAGCTTCTTGGCGTCTTTGTGCTTGCGGAGCTTGGCTAGGGCCTTTGCTTCGATTTGGCGTATGCGTTCGCGGGTTACGGCGAATTCTTGCCCTACTTCTTCTAGTGTGTGGCTTTTGCCATTGTCTAGGCCAAAGCGCATGCGGATGATTTTTTGCTCGCGGTCACTTAAGCTTGCTAGCACTTCTTGCACCTGCTCTTTTAGTAATTGCTCGGCAGCGGCTTCTTGCGGAGTTTTGCCGTCTTCATCTTCTATAAACTCACCCAGGGTGCTATCTTCGTCTTCGCCGTCGCGGCCCACACCGGCATCTAGGCTAGTTATGTCTTGTTTAATCTTTTTGACGTACTCTACCTTTTCGATATCCATTTCTAGCTCTTTGGCTAGCTCTTCATTGGTTGGCTCGCGGTTAAGTTCTTGTGTCAGCCTACGCTCGGTGCGTAGTAGCTTATTGATTGTCTCTACCATGTGCACAGGTATACGTATGGTACGCGCTTGGTCTGCTATGGCGCGGGTTATAGCTTGGCGAATCCACCAAGTAGCGTAGGTACTAAACTTAAAGCCCTTGTCTGGGTCGAACTTTTCTACAGCACGTAGCAAGCCAGTGTTACCTTCTTGGATTAAGTCTAGGAAATCAAGCCCACGACCACTGTAACGCTTTGCTATACTCACCACCAAGCGCATATTGGCTTCGGCCATTTTGTCTTTGGCTTTTTTGTCGCCAGCTACTACGCGGTTGGCTAGCTCTAGCTCTTCTTCGGCGTTGAGTAGTGGGATTTTACCAATTTCACGTAGATATAGGCGTACGCTGTCGTCGCTGATGTCGTCTACAAACTGGCTGTTGTTTAGCGACTCTTCATCTGGCTCTTCTTCGTCGTCTAGCTCGCTGATATTTGGACCATCAAACTCTATGGCGTCTAGGCTAAACTCTTGCACCTCTTCATTTTGGATATCGTCGTTGTCTGACACTATTTTTCTCCTTTGATAATAGCGTTTAATTGTCGAAGCAATCCGGCAGCCGTTTCGGTATCACCCGCCGCCTGGGCCTCTTCAATTTGCTTTAATATGTTATCTTTAGTGTTTACTTTTTTGTGATTTACTTGTAACGACCGTAGTACATCGGATGCTGTATGAGCGCGATTTTGCGGCTTCCAGTCAATTCCGTCTACGTCAGGATTGAGTAGTAACATTGTAACATATTCTTGCAAATTTTGTAATTCTGTGGGCACTTCTGTAATTTCTTCACCTTCAAATGTTGTCAAAAACTCTACAACTTGTTGTCTATAATCGCCTTCAAACACGGTTTTATCTATAAATTTCAGGCTGTCGCGGATATCTTCGTCTACCAAAGCCACTGCTAGCAGCGCATCTTGCTTTGGGTTAGGCTGATACTTTGGAGCAGTCCCGCCGTCTGTATATTTCGGCTGCTTGAGATTAGTATCATCGGCCTTAGCCTCACTGCTCATTTTGCGTAGTAGTGCTTCGCGGCTAGTGTCTATCATGCCGGCAATCTTAGTCAGGTAGTGCTCTTGCTCCACGGCGTCTTTGAGGCTGCGCACCACACCTACTGCAGCCGTGGTAAATGCCCGCTTGCCAGCCGCCGTGCTCAGGTCTTCGCGGCCCGCGTATTGGCTAATTATCCAGTCTACTACCGGTTCGGCATTGTTTATTACTTTCACCCATAGGGCTGGGTCTTTTTGCACCAATTCATCGGGGTCTTTAGAGCCTTCGGGTAGCGTAACTATCAGCAGTTCCACGCCCACAGTTTGCGCTATGGGTATAGCACGCTCCGTAGCGGCTACGCCAGCTTTATCTCCGTCAAACGCTAGGCATATTTGGCTAGCCAGCCTATTTAGCGCCTGCAAATGTTGCTCGGTCATGGCAGTACCCGCCGTAGCCACTACCATTTCTACACCAGCCTGGTGACTACTCACTACATCTAAATTACCCTCCACGACCACAGCTCTATCGGCCATGCGTATGCTTTCTTTAGCCTGGCTCAGACCAAACACGTGTCGGCTTTTGTCATACAACAAAGTTTGTGGAGTGTTGAGGTATTTTGGTGCACCCGGCTCGTCACGAATTATACGCCCAGTAAACCCAATCACCTGCCCGGCGCCGTCCATCAGCGGCACCATCATGCGGCCGCGGTACAGGTCGCCGCCAAAACGATTTGTCAGCCCAGCATCACGTATTTCATCGGGTGTGAAACCACGCTTTTTCATAAACGACACCAGTGCATCTTTGGTATCTGGCGCATAGCCCAGCCTAAATTCTTGCACTATTTTTTTGCTCAATTTGCGCTGTTTAAACACATAGTCTAGCGCACGCTGATTGCCTAGTAAATTCTGCTGAAAATACTTCGTAGCTAGCTCGTTGGCCTCATATAAGCGCTTTTTGCGCTTAGCTAAATCCTGCGAGCCCTTGCCCTGGTATAGCGACAATTCCACGCCAGCTTTGCGAGCCAAAAGTTCAAGTGCTTGCCTAAAATCAAGCCCCTCAACTTCCATCACAAAGCTAAACACATCACCGCCACGCCCCGAGCTAAAGTCATGCCAAATTTGCTTTTCGGGACTCACATAAAAACTAGGTGTTTTTTCGCCGCTAAACGGACTCAACCCCTTAAAACTACGCCCCGCACGCTTTAACTGAACATATTCACCTATTACATCTTCAATGTTCAGCCGAGAGCGCACCTCTTCTTTGGCATCTTGCATAATTTGATTATAAACTGTTACAACTGAGGTGACCACCCCTATTGCACATTTGGCTTTATACCTGTTATGCTAATAAGAGTTATATGGACCCAAATCAACCGCAAAATCCAGCTCCTCAGCCTGCGCCCCAGCCGGGCCCTGCCCCTGACCCTAGCGCCACCGCTACACCTCCTACGACCGATAATTTCTATGGTACTGCACCCGCGCCACAGCCAGCTCCGCAGCCCATTCCCTCACCACAGCCTCTATATCAGCAGCCACCAGTGGCTCCGCCGCAAGCCGGACAGCCCGCCCCAGCGCCTTTCGACCCAAATTACCTAGACTACATAGCCGCACCACCGCCCAAGGCAACCTTTTTTAGCGGCTCATTCGGCAAAATATTCTTTATCATGCTCACTCTACTCTTCTTTGGCGTAGGCATAATTGTGGCCATGCAAGGCAAAGACAAGACCGAAGATTTACAACAAATCGTAGTACGCATAGAAAACATGCAAAAAGTAGTGTCCGAAGTAAAGCCAAACCTTAAAAGCAACAATCTAAATAACACAACTACCGACCTAACTCTATGGATGGCCAATGCGCAACGCGACGGCGAAGACCTACTGAAAACAGCAGGTGTAAAAAGGACTCAGTACAACAAAAAGATGATAGCCGCAGAGTCGGCCGCAACTACAGAACTAACCGATAAATTCGAAGACGCCAGACTAAACGCCAACCTAGACCGCGTATTTGCGAGCACCATGGCGGGTGAAACTGACAAATTGAAGATTCTACTAAACCAAATGAGCAAAAAGAGTCAGGCGGCTAAAATCCGTGAATTCGGCAAAAAGGCTGCCGAAAACCTCGCTGTTTACCAAAAAAGTTTCGCTGATTTCAAAGACGACGGAATTAACTAGTTAAATCGCCACCAACCAACTGATAGCTTAGGCGTGCGAGGTCGAGTATTTCGGCATCATCTAGCTGGCCAGTGCACAGTATTGTGTTCCAGTGGTTTTTGTTTAGGTGATAGCCGGGCAATACACTCTCGTACTTCTCACGCAAAAGCTTAGCTAGCTGCGGGTCGCACTTCAGGCTTATGCGTAGCGGCTGGCTACCCTCGGCAACTATAGCTGCTATTTTACCCTCTGGCTTGTCGCCAAACTTATACACCGCTTGCTCTTCGCCAAACGGATAATCAAGCCACACTTTAGGTAGGCTCAGCATAAATTCATGAAACTCTTTATGGGTCACAAGCGCACCTTTCCTAGGTAATATTTCAGCTCCATTATGCTGCCGCGGATGTCGTCTATCGCGCGGTGTTCTTCGGGCTTAGCGAACCTTTTACCGTATTTGCCGTCAAACACCACCTTAAATGCACTTACGTCTAGCATACGGTAGTGCAAACGCTTAGCTAGCTTGGGCCACTCACGGTCTATAAACTTACGGTCTTGGTGTATAGAATTACCAGCCAACAATACCGGCTCGTCGGCTTTAAATAGACCATCAACAAACTCAAGCAGCTGGCTCTCAACTACGTCTACAGGCTGCGCAGCGTCACTTTCGTTTTGCGCCTTCAGCGCGGCCTTTACCTCAGGGAATTTATCCCAAAAATCCGCACCCACCTGCGTACGAGCCTCAAACACCTCAGGGTCTACACGCACCGCCGCTTCATATGTAGCAATTTCGTTAAAATCCCAATCAGTAACAATCGCCGCAACCTCAAGTATGCGGTCTTGCAGCGGGTCAAGCCCAGTCATTTCCAGGTCTACCCAGAGTAGTTTTGCGTGTTTTGCCATAAGTTTATTATACCAAGTTAAACCGCCCTGTGGCGGGCGGTTTAAGTGCCTTGTATTACGCGTCCTTTTTCTTATCTAGACGGTCTAGCTTAGCGCCGTGTACTATCAAGTAAATCACAAGTGCTGTAGCTACAAGCACAATTGTAGATGACAAAATCGCACCGTAACCAATAGCTACTTCTGGCTGCGCCTTAGCTGGGTTAGCGTCAATAAGCACCCAACGTAGGTTGCTTAGGTCTACGCCACGAGTTAGCAAGCCAACTAGTGGGTTTATGAGCTGCTCTACGATAACCTTTACTGTAGCACCTGCCGCAGTACCTATAGCCAAACCAACTGCTAGGCCTACTACGCCCTGTGTGCGAATAAAGTCTATAAACCCACCAAGTTGCTTGGTTGGAGCCGCTGCTTTTACGCGAGCTTCCGCTGCCTTAGCGCGGTCTTTTGCTTTTACTGCACGCTCTTTAGCTGCTGCAGCTTTTTCTTTTACACTCTTAGTACTTGCCATATTTTCTCCTGTAATATGTAGTAATTATTACCCACATTGTAGCACATTTTGTGCTTTTTTACAAGGAGCTACATCTTGTCGGGCGCTACTATACCTAGTATCATCAGGCCAGCACGTAGTATATCGGCGTATGTAGCGGTTATAGCCACACGGTGCGTTTCATCGTCGCTGCCTATCACTTGGTTTTTTTCGTAGTAACGGTTAAACTCTTGGGCTAGCTCAAACAAATAGTTACATATATGGTGCGGCTCCACCGTGCGCTTGGCTAGCTCTACGATTTCGCTATATTCGCTCATTTTGCGTACCAGCGCGCAGTCTTCAGGCTTTGCATCGGTTAGCATTACAGGTGCTTCGCTAGATTTCTCGAGTATGCGGCGTGCCCTGGCGTGGGCGTACTGCAAGTAGCTGCCGGTATTGCCAGTCAAACTCACCGCTTCGTTGACGTCAAACACTACGTCGCCGCCTATTTTAACTTTTAGGAATTGGTAACGCAGCGCGCCAGCTATAATTTCATCGGTTGGCTCGCCACCACGTTCTTTTATAGCGTCGGCAAACTGGTCAAACAACCAGCCGATTTCTATAACATCGCCATCACGGCTGCTCATTTTGCCGGTAGTGAGCTTCACTAGGCCAGTAGGTATATTTATAGTTTGCCCTGCTTGCTCGGGCCATATTTGTGCCGCTGCCGCTATGACGCCTTTGAAATACGCCGCCTGCTCGTTGCCCGTAACTATGTAGCTATGGTCGGGGTGATAGTACTCGTTTTTATACTGCATGAGCCCCAAATCGCGAGCTGCATACAAGCCGCGGCCGTTGCTAGCTATAAACGCGTTGTCAAAAGCACCGTACTTGCTGCCCTCAAATATATACGCGCCGTCGCTCTGTTTAAACACTTTCGGTGTGTTGTCTTTCACAGTTTTTACACCATATACATCGGCGTCGCTCTCTAGGAATCGGCGCTCAGTTGGCACATTGCCAAGCCTAGCTACAAGTGCATCTATTTGCTCAAAACTCCACTTTTTGCATAGGTCATATATTTGTATATACAGTGCCGATTTCGGCTCAAAAGATTGCTCGGCTAGGTCATTTATCTCAGCCTTGGCCGCTTCGTCTTCTTTGTACGCTTTGCTACCCTCGGCGTACATTTTGCTCATAAAGGTATTGTGTTCGGCCTCTGGTATGGCTTCGATTTTGCCAAAATCACCGTCGGCGTAGCGTAGCAAGCTATACATGCTTTTGCCCACGTGCAGCCCCACGTCGCCATGGTAGCTCACGCGGTACACCCGCGCGCCATCTACAGCTAGCAAGTTTGCAACCGTGTCGCCCAGTATGGCGTTGTACGCGTGGCCTATGTGCATAGCCTTGAAGGGATTGGGGTTGTTGGTTTCTACCACTATCGTCTGCCCTGCGCGTTTGGGCGTGGGGTATTCACGCACTAGCGCCACTAGTGCACTTGGCGCCAGAGTGATATTTATAAACCCAGGCCCCGCCACCTGCACATCGCTAAAATCTTCGCTGTCACCAATTTTGGCAGCCAAAGTTTCGGCTATTTCGCGTGGTGGCTTGCCCACTTGCTTGGCTAGCTGCAGCGCCACATTGGTAGCAAAGTCGCCAAACTGCGGGTCGGGGCGTGTCAAAGTGACTTCGGTTTCCACGCCGAACTCATCAAATACAAATTGTGCAATTTTTTTGTCCATTTACCTATATTATACCGTAGTTATACAAAAATACGCGGTGTTTGGCCGCGTATTTAGGGTAAGGAATCTTTGTTTTCTAAATTTCTGCGTCAAATTCGAACTCGTCAACCAATTGCTCTTCTTCTATGTCGGTTTCTAGTGAATCTTCTAAGATACCACCAGATACAGGGCTGATGCCTTTTACATTGTGAAGCAAGTAGCGTAAGACGCGATTATCATCGTGAAAACTTGCTGGTTGTTCGTTTTGTTCGTCTGACATTTTGTTGTTTTTTATTGTTTGTGTTGGTTCCTTTACAATACTCATAATAGCACTAATGCTTAAAAATGTCAATACCCTACGGACATTTTATGACCCCTAACAGAGTAGTAGAGCGGTGCTCTAGGCCTATCGAAGCCACTAAAAGCGAAGTGCAACCCGAGTCTTGCCCACCTGAGTACTAGCAAACCCCGACTGTTGCTATCAGTGCCGTCAAGCGACCGCAACCGCTTTAACGTAAGCGCGGGTGACGCGAGACGGGGTGGCCCCGCTGAGCGCCAAAAGCGCGAGGATGGGGCGGCTCGAGCGGCAGGACCCGCGGTCAGCGACCTACGTGCAGATTTTGGAATAAAATCAAACGACGGGAGCGACGCCATGGAAAATAACTTACTTCGCCGCTTCAATAAGACCACTAAATAACGGATGCGCGCGGTCGGGGCGGGAGCGGAATTCTGGGTGGGCTTGAGTGGCTACGAAGTAGCTACACGCCGGTGCTTCTACGTATTCTACCAGCTTACCGTCGGGCGAGGTACCGCTAATTTGCAGTCCACCCTGCTCTATTTGCTCACGAAATGCCTGGTTTACCTCATAGCGGTGGCGGTGACGCTCTACTACGCTAGTACTGCCGTATAATTTCTCGGCCAAGCTACCCTCT
>JAGQND010000070.1 GCA_020428265.1 Candidatus Saccharimonadota bacterium
GCCTTACTAAGCGCCAAGTACACATTGGCAAGAGTTTGTGCCTGTATACCTTGGCTAGCATCAACCACCAACACCGCACCCTCGCAAGCTTCCAGGCTGCGGCTCACTTCGTAACTAAAATCTACATGCCCTGGCGTGTCTATCAAATTCAGCTCTACGTCACCATGCTTCATACGCACCGGTGTCAGTTTTATCGTAATACCCTTTTCACGCTCCAAGTCCATACTATCAAGTAGCTGCGACTTCATGTCGCGCTTACTCACAGTGCCGGTCACTTCCATCATGCGGTCAGCCAAGGTAGATTTACCGTGGTCTATATGGGCAATTATGCAAAAGTTGCGTATATTTGTTTGATCCATAAACTGACGTTAATTATACAAGAAAACAGAGGTAAAAACAATACCGAGCTAACACATTACGCTAACTGATAACTGTCTTAAGTGGGTGAACCGTAAGATAGTCAAACTCTGCACCGGCCGTCCATGTACCCACACCAAGTGCAGTGCCGGTCTTTGTTGGCGTCCAAGTACCGAGTGGTATCCACGCAACAGGACTTTGATTAAGCGAATAATATGCCGTAACTTTAGTACCCACCTTCTTGAACGCAAATCGTACCCATATATTAGTCAGGTCGCGACCACTACCTACGTTCACCGCAAATGTCGTGTCAAAATCATCGCGCACGTTAATAGACCAGTTGTCAATAGCGTGCCGATATAATTGCAAATGCACCGCCGACCCAAACCATGGGTCAGGAGATGATCCTAGGATAATTAAATGCGCTTGTTGTTCATCATTTACTGCGTCGGTAATACGAAGTCGTGTCTCTACCCAGTAATCAGTAGAAAGACTTACATTTTTACGAGCAATACGCACATCTTGGTCGACACCAGTATTGCCATACGGCACAATAAATGTAGACCCTGTTGCAACACCCTGAGTATTACCAATTGCCTGATTCCAGTCACCGCTATCAATCATGCCAGCCGCTTGATTCATTTGATCATCTATAACTGCTGGCGCCGAAGTATCTACCGCCACATAATTAATCGACGTCGCACTATCGAACCATATGCCAGCGTAACCAGCAAACTGCACTGTCGATGATGCGACACTACCTTCGTGCGACTGACCAGCCCACGCTACTATCTTGATATGGCTACTAAAAAATATTGGGTCGTCCAAAAAGAATCGATACATCGCCAAATTTGCACCCGTCTCACTTGAATCACCTGATCGTCCTGCTGGATAACCACCCACGGGCATATTGTACCAGCCACCATTGAAAGCATCTTCCATGCCAGACGACACCCACGACGGCATCAGCTCACCGTCAATAAATATCTCAACATTCCCATCAAGCACACCATTGTCTCCCAGGTCTGGACCGGCAAAACTAAGATATAGCGACTCAACTTGCCCGGAACCATCAAAGTCACACAGTGTAACTGGTTCCTTAGGCGCCTGATTTACAACTCGCAAACCCTTGATACTATAAGCCAGCTGTTGACTTCCTAAATCTGCAAACGAATCTATCGTAGCGTAACTAGCCTCACCATAAAACACAGTGTTAGTACTCGTGAGATTTTCTACCTCAACACGCAGATACTTTTGAAACGGCATATGTAAGTAACGATAAGCAGCCGAACCGCCACCGCTACCATCGCGACTAGTACGGCCAACCCGTGGCGTCGCAAAAACATCAGAACGGTTCGCCATACAAAAGAAATCACCCAGCGACATTGACACGGCAGGCGCCGTGGTGTCATCAGTGTAGATGCGTATCATTCCACCCTGCTCCATAAACCCATTCGTATCGGCCGTATTGTCAGATGCTATCCAGATACGTTTCAGTACACCCGGTCTGTCCCACGACTCAGCAAGTACTAATGTTTTTGTGCCTGCTGGAGCGGTGGCAGTGGCAAAAATACCCGCAGCCTCCTGCGACACAGCGACCGACACCTCACCAACTCTACGTAACGGAAAGCCCGACAACGACCCGCCGCCATTACCCCCAGCAACAGCTGGTGTTGCCCACACACCATCACCTCGCAAATACGCCGTACCGTCTGCAATACCGCTCGCCGCCAGTGACGATACCGCAATATTCGTCAGTGTATTGTCTGCACCTGAAATAGTCTTGTGGGTAAGTGTTGCCGTAGCCGCATTTTTGACCGCATCGCTCGTGTTGTCGACGTTGTCGAGCCCTACGTCGACCTTTGCGAGACCCAGTGTCGCTTTCGCCGCAGCTTGGTCGCTACCAGCAGCAATAACAGCCGGCTTATTGACAATCGCACTCCACTCTGGCGCCGCTATCGCGCCCAGCTTTGCTCGTACGTCACCGTCTAGCTGTTGCTCGGTAATAGAGCCGCTTGCAATTGTGGTCGCAGTTACAGAGTTATCTTTAAGAGTCCCGTCAGCCTTATGCACCTGCGAAAGATAATCATTAAGTATAACTCCCCATTGACCCTTATCAGAACCTGGCTGCGGAAGACGTGCCATTTAGTTTTCCTTGGAGTTTAAACTAACTAACATAACTACGCGCTCTTTGGCTTAGCCGACTCAAGTATTCGCGAAGGCTTGGCCTTGTCGTCAGACCCGCCATAGGCATCATAACTATAACTACCGGCTTCACCAGTAGCTGATACCTTACTACTGTTTTTCTGTAGTATGCGAAGTATAGAATTAAAACTACTTACAGCCACCAAGCTAAGTGCAATAAATTGCAAAAATTGGCGACGGTTCATCTTCTTTGTTAGCATTTCATTTATTTGTTCTTGTACTACCATATTTATATTATACATATTTATTTGTTCTTGTACTACCATATTTATATTATACATATCGATACGCAAAATAAGCATAAAAATTTATGAAAAATGTTATAGTAATACCATATGGCAGGCTACAACTGTGAAAACACTACAAACAACGCATATGGCGCAGGTGCATACAGCACATGCGAAGAAACCGTAGCAGCACCAAATACTGGTTTACTGCCTATCACCGGGTCTGATTTACTGTATATAGTTATGCCACTCGTACTAGCGGTAGCTATAGGTGTGTACCTACTTGCTACGCGCAGGCGCAAAAAGACTGCAAACGCAGAACGATAATTACTTACTACCCGACGCCAGGCCAAACAAAACTTGCTTTAACTTACGTATTATAGGGTCGGCTTCTTTGAGCTTAAG
>JAGQND010000071.1 GCA_020428265.1 Candidatus Saccharimonadota bacterium
TGGAAGGTGCTGGTGAGTTTAATGTTCAGCCTATCATGCAGCAGATGATTGACGATGGTTATGACCACCTGGCTATGGAAGTGAAGAATGGCCGGTATTATGACACCGGCGATAAACTTGAATACATAAAGACCGTTCTTGATTTTGGCTTGAGTCATGAAGAAATGGGCGATGACTTACGTAAATACCTGCAAGAACGCTTAAAATAGTGTAATATATAAGTATGGACTGGGCATATGTTCTAGTAATAATCTTAGCAATCATACTTCTGCTGTTCTTGATTTTGGGCATAATACTTGTGGTGTTGCTGATACGCGTCACCATGAATATTAAGTCTGTTACGGAGTCTGCAAGACGTACGGCATCAGACGTTGAGGGCTTGGTATCTATGGCTCGCGGCGTAGGGGCTGCTGGCATTTTAACTAAATTTGTCACCGATCAAGTGAAAAAAGTAAAATCCGTGAAGAAGAAGCGAAAGGATAAGACAAATGGGTAAAAAATTAGCATTAGGTGCAGTATTAGGTGTAGTTGCAGGAGCAGTAGCTGGTGTACTAATGGCGCCGAAGAGTGGCAAGCAAACTCGGGGTGATATTAAAAAAACAGCTGTAAAACTCAAAAAAGATGCCACAAAAAAGGCTAAAGAAGTGCAGAAAAAAGCTACTGTAAAGAAAAAGTCTGTCGCTAAAAAGAAATAACCATGGCTGCTGAACCTAAAAAGAAGCTATCTCTTGTAAGTCGTATAATACGCTCGCAGCGCATGGGTGCTCGGCGGACAGTTGTAGAAGAAATGTTCAATGATTTATATAACGACCGTAAGGCTATATATAAAATGAACTTTTTTCGTGGTATTTTCTTTGGCTTAGGTAGTGTACTTGGCGCAACTGTAGTGGTAACTCTTATAGTCTGGGTGCTCAGTTTCTTTGTGAATATACCAGGCATAGGCGAAACTATCCACCAGGCGCAGCAAGAAATTCAAAATCGTTAACATATGTTAAGTATTTATATTCTAGTTTCTAGGTCTTGATTTAGTTCGGTCAAAAAGCGGCGCATGGAGCCTTCTGTAGATAGGGCTGAGCCGTTTGCTAAGGATGTCACAAGGTCAAGAGCGCGTTGCTGCATAATGCGAGGGAATTCTGGTGATTGTATGGTAATTTCTGGAGGTATAGGCTTGGCTATGTATAATGTTTCGCTGGCGTCAGTTTTTTCGTAATTAGCCTCTATATTTGGGTTTTGAAAGAATATTTTGCATGTAACGTAACTACCGAGTACCTTCTTCCAAGCTTCACGATAGTCTTGCGGTATATCGAATTCGACGTATTGCAGGTAGTTTTCATCTGTAAAACTATAGCGTGGGTCATTATTTTGTGAATACGAATATTTAGTGATTGGACACAGAGAGTCTAAGTCGATAATAGTAAAAGCGCTTACTGATAGAGATTGTATGATATCTCGTGCTGGCCGGGTTTCTATACTCGCAATAGAGCGGATTTTATCGAGAGTTTTGCGAAAATTTTGACGCGTTTCAGCAGTAGGCTCGCCAAAATCTAGCGGGTCGAGCGAGTCGAAGTCAAAATCTCCTGACATCTCTTCCATGCCATAAGTATAACTCTTATGCAAATTATTGTCTAATTTACAAACATAAGTCTGGGCCAAAGTGCTATAATAAATATATTATGACGGAGGTGAAAACAGATATAAAGGCTGAGATTGATTTAAAAGTCTCTGATTATGTTCACCTTCACAATCACTCACACCACTCTGTGCTTGATGGTATGTCTAAAATCCCGGCTCTTGTAAATAAAATCAAAGAATTCGGCATGGAAGCTGTGGCTATAACAGACCACGGTACCATGAGTGGTACGATTGAGTTCTATAAGGCTGCCGAAGAGGCCGGTGTAAAGGCGATAATTGGCATGGAAGGCTACGTGGCGGCGCGTAAACACACCGACCGTGACCCTCAAAAAGACAAGGCCAGGTACCACTTGACTATGCTTGCTATGAACGAAAAAGGCTATCAAAACTTGATGCAGCTTAGTACGCTAGCGAATTTGCATGGGTATTACTATAAGCCGCGCATGGACCACGATTTGCTTGAGAAATATAACGAGGGTTTGATTGTATTAAGCGGCTGTGCGAGTGGCGAGATAGGCGAAAATTTACGTGCTGATAATTATGAAGAGGCAAAGCGAATAGCTGAGTGGTATAAATCGGTATTTGGCGATAGGTATTACTTGGAGCTACAGGACCATGGTCACCCAGATAGTCCGACGGCATGGGACGTGCAGGTTAAAATTAACGGCTATGTAGAGAAACTTTCAAAAGAACTAGATATACCATGTGTGGTGACGAGCGACGGACATTACTTGACTCATGACGACCGAGATTCGCATGAAATATTGCTATGTGTCGGTACCGGTGCGTTTTTGTCCGACGAAAAGCGCATGTCGCTTAAAGATTTTGAGTTGCATGTAACGGAACCGGAAGAAATATTAAAACGCTGGGGCAAGTCTAACCCCGAGGCTGTGCGCAATACTAAAAGAATTGCCGATAGGTGTCATGTAGAAATTGAGCTTGGTAAGATATTGATTCCTAAATTTCCTACGCCCAATGGCGAGAGTGAAAAAGAGTATTTAGACAAGCTCGTGTATCGCGGTATGGCTGAGCGCTATCATGATAAGACATTCGATGAAGCCAATGCAATGAGTAACGACGAGATTCGTAAACTCTTAACGGCAGAAGAGATTGAGCGTCTCGATATGGAGTTTGGCGTGCTGGATACCATGGGCTACAACGGGTACTTTTTGATTGTTCAAGATTTTATAAACTGGGGCAAAGACCAAGGTATAATATTTGGCCCAGGGCGTGGCTCGGCGGCGGGCTCTATAATTGCTTTTGCACTAAAAATAACCGACCTAGACCCACTGAAATATGATTTGCTATTTGAGCGATTTCTAAACCCAGACCGTATAAGTATGCCCGATATTGACGTGGATATTCAAGATACGCGCCGTGATGAGGTGATACAATATTGTGCGCAGAAATATGGCGAAGACCGTGTGTCGAACATTGTGACTTTTGGTAAAATGGCAGCTCGTGCGGCAGTGCGCGATGTGGCTCGTGTGTTGCAGGTGCCATATGCCGAGGCAGATAGACTGTCTAAAATGAT
>JAGQND010000072.1 GCA_020428265.1 Candidatus Saccharimonadota bacterium
TGCTGGCCGCTAGTGGAGAGGCTGTTGCTACGCTTGTGTTTGTTGGTATATATGACGTTTCGCGGTTGATGGTGCGGTGGGTACCGGTTTTTTTGATAGTGTAGTCGATGCGGCGTGGTTCAATTCCGTGTTTGTGTAATAGGCTAGTTATTAGTTCGGTATATTTTTTCTCAAATTGAGTTTTGGCGAATAAATTTATAACAGAAATAGTAAGCGTGTCATTTTGATAATCGACTATTTCTGACTCTTCGAACCAAGATTTATATATGCGTGGGTCAACTTTAAGTTCGATTTCCCCTAGAATAGACTGCCAAACGGAATTATCCACTTATACTCTCCTAATTATTACTCCGTCCCTCCATGGACAACTTACTATTTACTATAAGGGATAGGGGAGTTTTCCACAACCACATAAAAATATAATATAACAAGGTGCAATAGGGTAACTAGTTTTCCACAGTTTAAATCTACCTCAATAAATATGTGGATAAGCTGCTTAAAACAGTGGAAAACCTACACCTTGAAAAAAGTTCTAAAATGGTGTAAAGTAGTAGAGTTATGCCAAAGAGGACACACCAACCACACACTCGTCACCGCGCACGTACTCACGGGTTCCGCGCACGAGTTGCGACTAAAGCAGGACGCGCTGTCCTGAAGCGACGCCGTATTAAAGGCCGCGCTAAGATCGCTATCTAATTAAAACCTCCGCCACAAAGCGGAGGTTTTTGATAATATAGATATAATGCTTGCTTTTAAGAATAGATTTCATGGTCATGGTAGCTTGCGCTACGTTTACCAGAACGGACGCTCGGTACGTTCGCACTTGATGACTATAAAAAGCACTCATCACCCCAAACGTCAAGAGCCGCGCGTGGCGGTGGTTATAAGCAAAAAAGTGCTCAAAAGTGCCGTAGGGCGCAACCGTGTGCGCCGCCGCATATACGAAATTGTGCGCCATGAGCTACCAAAGCTAAAAGCAAATAGTGATATTGTAATCATTGTATTTTCGGCCGAAGCATTCGCTATGCCGCACCCAGAGCTGCAAAAAACCGTCGTTACTATGCTTAAATCTTCTGACCTCTACCAGAAGTAGTGCGTAGGTGTTATAATAATACCTATAATTTGACCGAATGTGGAGAAAAACTAAGTGAATATATTCGAAGTACTTATCGTCCAACCCCTATTTAACCTGCTGATGTTACTTTACTCGGTAGTGCCGGGCGGTGATTTTGGTGTAAGTATTATATTATTTACGATTTTGCTTCGCTTGGTTATGTACCCACTTGTCAAAAGGCAACTTCACCAGACTAAACTCATGCGCAAAATGCAGCCTGAGCTAGAGCGTATCAAAAAGCAGACCAAGGGTAATCGCCAGGCGCAGAGCATACAGATGATGGAGCTCTACAAGCGCCATGGTGTGAGTCCGTTCCGTTCAATTGGTGTTATGTTGGTGCAGCTACCGGTGTTTATAGCACTATACATTGTTATACGTATATTTGCTATGTACCGTGACGAGCTAAGTAAGTGGACGTATGATTTCTTAGAAAACATCCCCGCTATCAAGCATATCGTTGATAATCCACATGCTTTCAATGAAAAACTCTTTGGCATAGTCGACCTTACTAAGCACGCATTTGCCGATGGCGCGGTGAGTATACCGCTAATTATAATTGCGGTTGTGGCGGCTGTAGGCCAATTTATTATGAGTAAGCAGACTATGCCTAGCCCTAGTAAGCGTCGTAGTTTGAGCGAAATTATGCGTGATGCAGCCGATGGCAAGCAAGCTGACCAGTCGGACATAAACAATGCTGTGATGGGCAAGATGATTTACATGCTGCCGGTATTTATGCTGTTTGTGATGGTAAGTCTACCTGGTGCTATAGCTGTGTATTATGCGGTAAATACCCTAGTGGCTATAATCCAGCAACACCATATACTTAAGGAAGATGAAGAAGAGCTTGAAGAAATAGCCGATCATCCCAAGCAAGCCGGCAAAAAAGCTACGGCTAAAGCGCGCGCTCGCGCAGCTACCGAGGGGACTGTGACGCGTATCGTGGCAAAAGGCTCGGTGTCATCAAAACCGAAGCGTGATAAAGGAGGTAATTAATGAATAGTCAAGAAGCACTCGAGGCAGCTCGTAAATATGTATCGGATATACTATCGTTTTTTGGTGTAAATGTAGAGGTGGAAGCACGAATAGAAGACGACATAATTGAACTTTCTGTACCATCTACAGATATAAACAGCCTACTAATAGGACGCAATGCCGAAACTTTGCGTAGTATACAGTTACTTGTAAGCACTATGCTTCGCACTAAAGATGCCGAGGTGAACCGTGTAAACCTAGACGTAGCTGACTACAAAAAGCAGCGTGCCGAGAAAGTGGCGGCTCAGGCTAAAGAATGGATAGAAGAGGTGATGCGTACAGGTGATTCTCATATTGCGCGCTTGAATGCAGCCGATCGCCGTATAGTTCACCAGGTGGCTACGGAATATCCAAATGTGCAAACATTTAGCGAAGGCGAAGGCCGCGACCGCAAGATTATAATTGCTCAACAAAGCTCATAGTTTAGCTATTTGAAATACTAAATAACCCAGCACCACCTGGGTTATTTTAGTTGAAGCCATTCATTTATTTTTTGGTGTGTTTATGTCTTATGACATACTTCTATATTAGCATAAGTTTTACAAAAAGTCAATACTATGAGTATAGTAACAGGGGTGATTAACTGTTGAGAGCTTTATTGTATATATCTAGGGTTTGTTGCGCCATGCGGTGCCAAGAGTATTTGGCGGCTTGTTTGCTACCGGCACTTATAAGTTCGGAACGGTGCTTAGGGTTAATTAGAATTTGGTTTATAACATCGGCCATCTGCTGCGAGTCGGCAGGGTTAAAATAGCTTGCGGCACTACCTAGTACCTCTGGCAAGCAGGTTGCGTTACTGCTAGCTACTGGAGCACCATGACGCATGGCTTCTAGTGGCGGTAAGCCGAAGCCTTCCATAAAAGTTGGGAATACATAGGCTGCGCAGTGTTCGTATAGCCAGGCTAGTTCGTCGTCGCTGGCAAAGCCATAAAAGTCGACATTTTGGTACCCGCGAGATTCTATATCGGTTTGCAACCTGCGACTGGTGTTGTCACGCTTGCCAAC
>JAGQND010000073.1 GCA_020428265.1 Candidatus Saccharimonadota bacterium
CTATAGCGCCAGATGTGGCGACGGCATTTAACTTTGAGGCTTTTCGCGAGCCATGGAATGCTAGTGTGCGCAAGGAGCAACTGGATAGATACTACCGTGAAATAGGCGCCGACAATATACCAAACCAAGTAAATGGCAATCACGATAATACACGACTTGCTACGCGGCTGGGGCACGCGGCACGAGCGGCGCATGTGATGAATTTGCTACTGCCTGGGCTGCGTGTGGTGTATAGCGGCGAGGAGCTGGGGCTTACCGATGGCCATGTGCCTGTAGAACGCGCACAAGATTTGAATGGTTACCGAGATGGTGCGCGCACTCCTGTACCGTGGGACAATAGTGCACCAAATGCTGGATTTAGCGATGCGCCTGAGCAAGATTTGTGGCTGCCGGTAAACGAAAAAGATTTAGACATAGCAGTGAATATGCAGCAAGGCGACAGTAAGTCTATGCTGAATTTAACTAAATCGACTATAAGGCTGTGTAGGCTGTACGATAGTCTAGAAAACGGCGACTACGAGCCAGTGAGCGGCAGTAACGACGAAAATGTGTTGGTTTACGCGCGAGCACACAAAGATAACCGTATGTATGTGGCAGTGAACTTTAGCGATGCTTGGCAGATGACAAAAGTTGACGGTGCTCGGGGGCGCGTGGTGTTGTCTAGTGACACCGTGCAAGATGATTTAGAAGCACGTGGTAGAGTGGATAGCGTGTTCCATTTGGCGCCAAACGAGCAAATTGCTGTGGTGGCGGAATAGGTAAGCGAAAGCCGTATGGTACAATAGAACTATGGACCGTACGCGAGTACTACTACTCTTCGGCGGCGAATCATCAGAGCATGATGTTTCAGTCTCCTCTGCTCGTAATGTCTACGCGGCTCTCGACGATGACAAGTATGATGTACAGCTATGCCACATAGATAAACACGGTAAATGGTGGTTGGTAGACGATGTGTCTAACGAAGTAGACTTTAATGAGTCTGAGCAAATAGTTCCAGTGCTGGGTGAGCATGGGTTTACTTCGCTAGACGGAGGCAATTCGTTGCGCCCAGATGTAATATTTCCGGTACTTCATGGCAAAAATGGCGAAGATGGTAGTGTGCAAGGGCTGGCGCAACTACTGCATATCCCCATAGTGGGGTGTGGCGTGGCTGCAAGTGCGATAGGCATGGACAAAGTTGCGAGTAAGCGCCTGGCAAGCGAGATAGGTCTTACGATTGTGCCATATAGAACGCACCGTCAGGGTGACCCTGCACCCAACTATGATGAGCTAAGTGAAGAATTGTCGAGCGTGTTGTTTGTAAAGCCAGCGCGGGCAGGTAGCTCGGTGGGTGTGAGCAAAGTGACGAGTAGCGAAGAGTTTGCTACGGCACTAGGCGAAGCGCACCGTCATGATGACGTGGTGCTTATAGAAAAGGCTGTAAATGCTCGCGAAATAGAAACGGCGGTACTAGGGACTCCACCACACCACCAGGTGAGTGGTGTGGGCGAAATTGTGCCAGGCGAAGATTTTTATAGTTACGACGATAAATACGGCGCGGCAAGTAGTGCTACTGTGCAGGTGCCAGCAGATGTGAGTAGCGAAGTGGCGGCTAAAATACAGCAGCAGGCGCTAGAACTTTTTGATGCTATAGGTGGTAGTGGCTTGGCGCGCGTAGATTTTTTTGTAGATGGTGACGAAGTTTACTTTAACGAAATTAATACCATGCCTGGCTTTACAAATATAAGCATGTATCCAAAACTTTGGCGCGAACAGGGCGTGAATTATTCAGATTTAGTAGATCGTCTGCTCGAAGACACTGTTTAATAATGGTATAATGAATATATAAGTAATAGGAGTGTGGAATGGAATTTATAGTGTTTTTGGCTGTAGTCGTAATAGGTTTTATACTTGCGGGAATCAAAATCGTAGACCAATACGAGCGCGGAGTAGTGTTAACCCTAGGTAAATTTAGTGGTATGCGCGACCCAGGCCTTCGCGTGGTCGTGCCGATTTTTCAACGTATGATCAAGATAGACACTCGTGTAAATACCATAGATATCCCCAAGCAAGAGGTGATAACCAAAGATAACGTGACTGTAAACGTGGATGCTGTAGTGTACTTTAGGGTTAAAGAAGCTGAAAAGGCTGTGCTTGAAGTGACGAACTATGTGTATGCGAGCAGCCAGTTTGCGCAGGCGGCACTGCGTGATGTAACTGGTAATGTAGACCTAGACGACTTGCTATCGAAGCGCGAAAGTGTAAGCCAGCAAATTGAAGAGATTGTGGATATTGAAACCGAAAAATGGGGCATAGACATAGAAAACGTTAAGATTCAAAACATTGAGCTTCCGCAAGACATGAAACGAGCTATGGCCAAGCAAGCTGAAGCTGAGCGTGAGCGTCGTGCGGTTGTGATTAGCGCTGATGGTGAGCGCCAGGCTGCACAGGGTATTGCCGATGCTGCAACTATACTTGCTAAATCTATGGGTGGTATGAACATACGTACACTACAAACTCTCGAAAAAGTATCTACCGAGCCTAGTCAAAAGACCTTGGTGGTACTGCCAACCGACCTTACGGATGCTTTGCATAAGTTTACCGGTGGTAAATAAGCACCAAGCCTTGTAAAAGCCATTGATATTTAGTAAAATAATAGGAGCTAATTTGTAGTTTCCAAATAACCAAACCAAGCTTTAGCTGTTTGGGGATTTGAGAGGAGGCGCAACGATGAGTGTCAGATTTCAAACTTGTTTGGAATCGAAAACTCAAAGTGAGTGCCGACGAGGCTCTTTAGCTCAGCTGGTAGAGCAGAGGCCTGAAGAGCCTTGTGTCACTGGTTCAAGTCCAGTAGGAGCCACCAAGCAATGTAACTCACCCCATGGTGGGTTATTTTGTTATGGATAGTGACACAAGTCTCTTCTGAAGAGCGAATATTGTGCTGAAGGCTCCGTCGCTGGTTCAGGTCCAGTAGGAGCCACCAAAGTAAGAGACTGACTGAAATGTCGGTCTTTTTCTTTGGTGATACTTGAATTTTATACTATACTACGCTACAATATATCGAGTAATATGCGGGTGTAGCTCAGTTGTTAGAGCGCTTCC
>JAGQND010000074.1 GCA_020428265.1 Candidatus Saccharimonadota bacterium
ATGGTTTCCTCACGAGTAGCCGGTGGCACACTTATACGATTAAGTGCATTTATAAGCCCGGCATTACGCTGACCTATCTGCAAAAACCTTTGCTCATCCATAGTTAGAATCACACGCAAATTACCAGCTTCGAGTATAGGCAATAGCACATTTGTAAGGTCCACCGAACCCACGCCTTCTTCAAAGAAAAGCTGTGCGTTATCAAGACATATAATTATATTTTTCGCGCTGTAAGCCTCACCTAGTACACTCATTATCAAGCCTTCCAACTCACCACGACCAGGCGCTGCAGCTATAAGTGCCGCAGAGTCCAGCATGTAAACCTGGCGAAACTTCAAATTGGCAGGTATTTTGGCCTTGGCGTTTAAAAGCATGGCCGAAAATGCCCGCACAAGAGTAGTTTTGCCAGCACCCTCGCCACCCACTAGCGCAGCATTTTGCCTACCGCCACTACCAAAAGTTTCTAGCAATTGATTCAACGCTTGTTTATGCGACTCAGCCTCAATTTCAATATGCATACCGCTAGACGCCGACAAGTTTTGCCCGAATCTTTTAAGCAATGGTATGTAGCCAAATGACAAGTCGCGCGCTATACCGCCAGTTCGCAGCGGCTCCTTAACTTTGTCTATCATTTTGCGCAGACCATTGTACCACTCCACACCAGCATACAAATCGTCCATTTCCAGCTTCATGTGCGCCAACAATTTATCTGCCTCAGAGTAAACTTCAAATAAAGCAACCGCCAACACCGAACCGTTCACATGCATACTGCCAGTTCGCGCCTGGATTTCTAGAGCCTTTTGCCACACAACCTCCATTTGCGCCGGGTCTTCACTAGTGATGTCGTTTAAGAAATTACCAGTTATACCAAACCGCACTGCAAAAAACCTACCGCCACGCGAACTTGAAGCAACTTTAGCGACTTCATTGGGCGATGGCGTACGACCTAACTTGCCGAGTATATCACCCGACATTTGGCCATGAATTGTTTGTGTAGTAGTCGGCAAATCTTGCAAATCACCCTTACGCCAAGCTGCAAGCATATAAAACGGTGCCGCAAACCCAGCCAGCGCCCAACCAAATGTCATTTTGGCGAGCACCAAGGCAACACCGCTTACAATTAGTAATATAGCAATAACAAAAAGCGTCATGCCTATCGGCTTGGTAATTATAGTACTAAGCCGCGCTTTGCTAGCACGAATATTGCCGTAGTCGTACACGCCGCCGCCAGGGTTCATAATATCTTAACCCCCACAATAGCCAACACTATGCCCACCACAGGTAACACCGGCACTAAAGCCCAGCCTAGTAGCACCACCAAAGTAAGCAAAGTCTGAAGTAGCAGTGCTATGATGCCCGTCAGCATCAAGAGAATACGTATAATTGCGCCAATAATACGCGAAAACAGCCTATCGAGCATAGCACGCAACTTAACCTCTAGCGGACCATCTACCGAACCCGTAGAAATTTGGCGAAACGGCTGAAATAGAGTCTTGATAAGCAAATCCATAGAAAAATAATCAAGAGTACCCTCTAAATTTGTGGCCATTTTAACCGTACGTTGCTTCCATCCATCGGTGTACCACCAGCGGAATAATTCAACAACTAAAAACATAACCTTATTGTATCATTGAATATTGCGCTATAATAGGGGTAATATGACAAAATCTGCGAGCATCTTCATGGGCAAAACCGTGCGTGCCCTGGCACGACTCCGTGGTGGCGGGTCTGCCCTGCCCGGATTATTTGTCGAAAAAATAGACAAAAACTTTGTACGCGACACCTTAGCACAGCTACATTACGGCGTAGTAATTATAAGTGGTACAAACGGCAAAACCACCACCACCAAAATGGTTGTAGAGCTACTCGAAAGCCAAGGACTCAAAGTTTTTACCAACCGCACTGGCAGCAATTTTAGCCGTGGCGTAGCAGCAGCCTTACTTGCCGAGGTCAATCGCAAAGGCCGCCTAAAGGCCGACATAGCCGTACTCGAACTCGACGAAGCTCACGCCGTGCACTTCGTAAAGCAAGTTCCCCCCAAATATTGCCTACTGCTAAACGTCATGCGCGACCAACTAGACCGCTTTGGCGAAATAGACACCACGGCACGCATGCTAGCGCACATTGCCAATGCCACTACAGATACAATAGTCGTCAACCGCGAAGACCCTCGTCTGCTAAAAGTTGCCCGAGTGGTAAAAAAAGACACCGTATATTACGGCCTAGACCCTAGCCTACGTGACCAATTCCCGACAGACGACGAACTCCGCGGCAAAGCAACTCGCCAAACTAAACCACCCAAAGCCGAAGTAACACTAGATTCTTTCAATAAAGTCGCCCACTTTACGGTCGCCGACAAGCAAGTCAAAACCCGCCTAGCACTCACTGGTATATACAATGTGTTCAACGCCGCAGCAGCCATAGCGCTCGTGCGAACAGTCATGGGCGCCGATGTAAGCATGAAAAAACTCCTAGAGCGCCTAGCCACCGTACAGCCGGCATTTGGTCGTGGCGAAAAGCTCTTGGTAGATAGCAAACCACTCGAGCTTGTGCTTGTCAAAAACCCCAGCGGATTCCGCCTCGGTCTAGAATCATTTAGCCCCAAAAAATACGCCACCATGATAGCCATCAACGATAATTACGCCGATGGCCGCGACATGAGCTGGCTATGGGATGTAGAATTCGGCAGCCTACGCGAAGGCGGCGTCAAGTCTGTCGCTGGCATACGCGCCTACGACATGGCCCTGCGCTTACAGTACGACAAAGTTGCCTTCGACGACGTAAATACCGA
>JAGQND010000075.1 GCA_020428265.1 Candidatus Saccharimonadota bacterium
CAAATAGCCACAATACTTAAAAATCGCAAAATACCATACGTAGCAGTAGACGGGTATTTTGAGTGTCTAGAAATTCACCAGTTTTCCAAACAGCCTGTGCTTGTCATGGGTGCTATACCACCACAAAATTTTGCTCATATGAATTTTGAACGCACGTCTTTTGTAGTGCAGGATTTAACAGCCATAAAGTCCCTAGGCGCAACCAAACGGAGTGTAAAAATACACCTAGAAATAGACACAGGCATGAGCCGCCACGGCATAGACCCGAGCGAACTCGGCACAATACTTCGTGAGATCAAAAAGTACGACAACATAGAATTTGATGGCGTAATGTCACACTTAGCAGATGCCGACAATCCACACGACGAATACACTGCTAAGCAGGTAGGTACATTTGACAACTGTATAGAAAAAATATACAAAGCTGGTCTTGCGCCAAAATACATACATATAGCGCAGTCAGCTGGCAGCACCAAAGTTCAATCACGCTACGCAAACGCTCTACGTATAGGATTTTCACTATACGGCCTTAATCCTTTGCAGCCCAACGACAAATCCATACGCAAATTATCACAATTACAACCAGTCCTAGAGTTTACATCTACTATAGAAAAAGTACGCACGTTACAACCTGGCACAACTGTCAGCTACAGCCGCCTATATACTGCCAAACGCTCCGTAAATATAGGCGTACTCCCTGCCGGATACTACGAAGGAGTACCGCGTATTTTCACCAACACTGGCTTAGTACAGTTAGGCAACGACTACCTAACTGTAGTCGGCAGAGTGTGCATGAATCACACCATGGTAGCGCTTGCGAAAGCCAGCTCTAAGTCTGGTGAAAAAGTTACAATTATAAGTCGCAACCCCAAAAGTAAAGTTTCTGTAGCTAATATATGTAAGCGACACGATTTATTTGACTACGAGCTAGTAACAAGATTAGCCCCGACCATACGTCGCACCATAGTTGAGTAATCCTCGCAGCAGTGATATAACTAGCACATGTCTATATACATAGTTCGCCATGGACTCTCCGAAGCCAACAACCGCAATAACTTTGGCACACCAGCATTTGGCAACAAATCCGCCCCACTCATGCTCGAGGGACGCATGGCCGCAGCAAGACTCAATCCATTATTTAAGCATACTTACAATATAGACCCCGCCACTACACCAGCGGCAACATCTGAATTAGTACGCACACAAGAAACTGCTCGCCGTGCCGGGTTCACCGCACTAAATAGCTATGCAGCGCTAAATGAAGTAGAGCGTGGACTCACACTAGACGACAAACGAGCAGTACGCGAACGTGGCGTAATACCACGCGAAGCCCTAGATGCCGCCAAAGAATTACTAGACAACCCGCCAACAGAAAACATATGGTTCACGCACGGTCTACTAATAGCCGGACTATGCAAACACCTAGGCATATACCAAGACCCCAAATATCGTATAATCCCCCACTTTTGTGAAATCCGTCAGTTGCCGTTATAATTAGAAAGTTACATACGCCCCGATAGCTCAGCTGGATAGAGCAGAGGACTTCTAAGCCTAAGGCCGGTGGTTCAAATCCACCTCGGGGTACCAGAATTTATTATATCTTTTCGTCGCCCACAGCACCCTGGACTTGCTCTAGGGTAATTTGGATTACAGAGCCCGGTTCTACTTGGCCACTAAGCATTTGCTTAGCCACTGTGTTTTCTACCGCACGCTGCACAACGCGGCGCATAGGGCGCGCACCAAGCCTTGGGTCGTAGCCTTTGTCTACCAAGAATCTTTTGGCGTCTTCAGCTACGTTTACGCTAACCTTTTGCAGCGCCAATTGTTTGTTAATGCTCTTCAAAATTAGTTCTACAACTTGCAGCAGCTCTTCTTTATTAAGCGGCCTAAACACCACTATTTCGTCAAAACGGTTTAGGAATTCTGGCCTAAACTGATTGCTGCTTATTAACTCATCAACAATCTTTGGCTCAAAATCTTCTAGGTTCAACCCGCGCTCCACGTACTCGCGTATATTATCTGCACCAGCATTGCTCGTAGCTATCACAATCGCATCGCGAAAACTCACTTCGCGGTTTTTAATATCGCGCAAAATACCTTCGTCGAGTAATTGCAGCAGTGTAGTCAAAACTTTAGGGTGAGCCTTTTCAATCTCATCAAGCAACACCACACTAAACGGCTGCTTCATAGCCTGCGCAGTCAAGCTCGACGGATCATCAGCACCATCGGCAATCAAACGCGCCACATCTTCTTCGCGCACATATTCGTTTAGGTCTAGTCGTACTAGCCTATCTTCACCACCAAAATACACTTCACCCAGTGCCTTAGCTAGCTCGGTTTTACCCACACCAGTAGGCCCAAGGAACAGGAATGTACCTATCGGTCGATTTTCGTTGCGCACACCAGCACGCGCACGGCGCAGCGCATCACTAACTACCTTTACTGCCCGTGTTTGATTTATCATACGCTCGTGTATTTGGTCTTCAAGGTTTAGCAACGCTTCGCGCTCAGCTTCACCAGTAGCTACGCCAACTTTTATATTCATAGTCTGCTCTATAGCTTGCTGCACAGAATTACCAGTGATTAGACCATTTTCGCCGTACCCAGCAGCGCTTTCTAGTAACTTCAGCGCCCTGCCTGGCATAGTCAAATCATGTACATAGCGCTCACTCAAACGGTAAGCTTCGTCAAGCGACTGATACATATATGTCACGTTGCGCTGAAATTCGTTCATCACCAATTCGTGCTGCATAATAGCTATGGTTTCCTC
>JAGQND010000076.1 GCA_020428265.1 Candidatus Saccharimonadota bacterium
TAATGGGCCGCGAAGACCTAGCCGAAGAATACGAAAAAAACCGCAAAGTCGCTAACGACCCGCGGATATCAAAATTCGGCCAATTCCTGCGCAGCACTTCACTCGACGAATTGCCACAGTTTTTCAATGTATTAAAAGGCGACTTAAGCCTCGTCGGCCCACGCCCCATCTTGCCACAAGAAGCCAAGCTAGCACGTAGCAAAACTGCCCTGCTTCATAGTGTCAAATCCGGCGTTACCGGCCTATGGCAAGTTAGCGGCCGCAGCAATTTATCGTTCGAAGAGCGCATAGAACTCGAAGTCTATTACGCCCAAAACTGGTCGTTCTGGCTCGACATCAAAATCCTACTCAAAACCGTCGCCGTAGTTCTACGTCGCACCGGCGCTAAATAGTTACATACTTATCTACTATCGCCGCCTGCAAACTATTATTAGGGTCGTACTTACCCGCAAACACACGCTTTATAGCATCTTTATCACCAGCGACTTTGTCTAGAAATTTCAACGCATCCAACTTACCATTCAAATACGCCAAATCTTTATTCATAGTTAGTACCGGACCATCCTCAAGCTCAGTCGGCGTACCACGAAATACACGCACACACGACACCCAAGCCTGCTTTTTGGCTAGGTCTATAGTTCTGTCGGTTACGTCTTTGCCGTCGGGCGCATCCATCAGCACGCGCGCTCGCCACAGGCTTTCATAAGTTTCACGAAAATCACTGCCGCCATACGCCGCACTTAACGCAAAATAGTGGCTCACATGCATCGGTTTCCACTTGCTAAATCCACTATCCATCGCTATTTCACAAAGCGACGCAAAGCCTTCTTCAAACGTCAAATAGTCAGAACGCTCACCGTCCTCGGCATCACTATACATACCAGTGTCAAAACCCGGCACATCTACCTGACTACCATTCACAGCACGCAGCCCATGTACGCCGTATTCATGTACAACTTTAGCCGCCATTTCGATTGGGTTATTTATACTTTTTCGCTTAGCTCCCACACGTATACTGCGGCTTGGTGTATCCCACGATAGCGCCGAAGCGTCGGGGTCTATAACCACACTAATATCCGCTGTATTTTCTGGGTCATAGTGGTCGCGAACAAGCTCAAACACCGCCTTCATATCATCGATATTATAAGCCGGTTCTTCGTCGCCGCGTGGCAACACTACATTTTCCCAGTACTCATTTACTATGTTTATAGTGTCTGCAAACTGCTCTTCTAGCACGCCACGTAGCTCTGTTAATTTTTGCGACACGTCGGCTGGCATACGCTCAGCATGGTCACTACCAACGCCGGGAACTTGCACATCACCACTAGCCAGCTTCACGGTCGTACCGTTTACAAATTCATCGTATATTTGCTGCGCTTTTTCGCCCAGCTGCTTACTGTTCGCCTGCGCCAATACTTCGCCCAATACCATTTTCGGTAGTTGCAGCTTCGGGCTTACCGTACAACTCTTCGTTGGCACGCTGGTAGCGCTCAGCCGCTTGCTTAAATTCATCACTATCTGGACGTACCGCTAGTGTATTCATGCGCTTAGCTTCTAGTAACCAATACATCTCAGCCATGCGGTAGCTTGCGCTATCCCACAGCACCCCGGCTAGGTCTTTGTCTGTTATATTTTCGGTTAAGTCAAATACCGGCTCTAAGTTTCGTATTTTACCAGCTAGTTCTTGCTCGTTTAAGTTCGGGTAGTCGAGCGTAGGATTTCGAGTTTCGCCAGACATAAAAGCCCTCTTTTGAGCCTCACGATATTCACTATTGCCAGCCAACTTTTCATAGGCCTGGAAGCCCATTTCTTTGGGTAGTTCTAGTTGCTTGAGGTGCTCAATTTTAGACTGTTTATGTTCGTTCATTTACCATTTCATTATAGCATAAACATTATGTTTTGTAAAGAGGGCGCAATACTGTATAGTATAAGTAATGACCAAGGCACCAAAAGTAGCAATTGTAGCAGACTGGCTCACCAACATGGGTGGAGCCGAACTTGTAGTACTAGCGCTGGCCGAAGCTTTTCCGGGCGCACCTATATATACTAGTACTTATGTACCAGAAAAAATGCCGCGGTTTAAAAACCTTGACGTACGCACCACCAAGCTACAAAACCTACCGGGGCCTTTGCGTAAACTACACAAACTCTTCCCCGTCATGCGCGTGCGAGCGTTTCGCGATTTAGACCTTAGCGAATACGATGTAATTATCAGCAGCAGCAGTGCCGAGGCCAAGCAAATACGCAAATCTCGCCCCGACCAAATACACATATGCTACTGCCACACACCTACTCGCTACTATTGGTCGCATTACGACGAGTATCGTGCCGACCCAGGGTTTGGTAAGCTCAACTGGGCCGTGCGCCTACTCATGCCAATCATCGTGCCAGCTATGCGCGACCTAGACCTCGAAGGTGCAAAAGGCGTAGATTTATTTATAGCCAACAGCACCGAAGTACAAAAACGCATACGTAAATTCTACAAAAAGAAGTCCGTAGTTGTGCACCCACCAGTCGACATAGAACGCTTCTCGCCGGCCCGCAAGCGCAGCGACTACTATGTAACACTTGGCCGCCAAGTGCCGTATAAGCGACTCGACCTAGCTGTAGAAGCTGCCACCGAATTAGGCGTAAAACTCCGCGTATACGGCAACGGTAGCGAGCACGACAAATTAGCTGCCAAAGCTGGACCAACCGTAAAATTCTATACCAACCGCAGCGGCGATGCGAGCGACGCCAACGTGACCT
>JAGQND010000077.1 GCA_020428265.1 Candidatus Saccharimonadota bacterium
CGTTGATTTCCGTGATAACTACGATGGTTCCGAGCAAGAGCCAGTTGTTCTTCCTGCAAAAGTTCCTAACCTTCTTTTGAACGGACAGATTGGTATCGCTGTGGGTATGGCGACAAATATTCCACCTCATAACCTCGGTGAATTGGTTGATGCAGCAGTTGAAATGATTGATAACGAACATGTTACTATTGATGATATTTTGAAGCATGTTAAGGGTCCAGATTTTCCAACTGGTGCTGTAGTTTATGGCGGCGCACCTATGAAGCAGGCGTATCTAACGGGGCGCGGTAGTGTAACTATGCGTGCAGTCGCGAATATCGAAGAGACCAAAAAAGGTCGCCATCAGATTATCGTAACTGAGATTCCATACGGAGTTAACAAGGCGTCACTTGTGGAGAAGATAGCTGAGCTATACAAGGAAAAGAAGATTAGCATAAGTGATCTACGCGACGAAAGTTCACGCGGTAAGGTGCGTATTGTTATAGAGGTTAAGAAAGACGGATACCCTAAGAAGGTATTGAATCAGCTTTATAAGCTAACATCTCTTCAGAGTAGCTTTAACTATAATATGTTAGCACTGATTGACGGTATTCAGCCAAAAATTCTTGGCATCCAGGAGATGCTTCAGGAGTTTATTACGCATCGTCAAAAGGTCGTGCGTCGTCGAACCGAGTTTGAACTTCGTAAAGCTCGTGAGCGCGCTCACATTTTAGAGGGTTATAAGATTGCTCTTGATAACATCGATGAGGTAATTCGTATAATTCGCGCTAGTAAAACTAGCGATGAAGCGCAGAAAAACCTTATTAAGTCATTTAAGCTATCAGAGATACAGGCTCAGTCAATCCTTGCTATGCAGCTCCGCCGACTTACTGGCTTAGAGCGTGAAGCTATAGAGAATGAGCTGAATGAACTTCTCAAAGCAATTAAACGCTATGAAGAAATATTGGCCGATGAGAAAGAAGTTCTCGCCATTGTGAAGTCTGAATTGCTTGAAATGAAAGAGAAATACGGAGATGAGCGTAAATCTCAAATTATTAACCATGAGCTAGGCAAGTTTAGTGACGAAGAGCTCATACCAGAGGAAGATAGTGTAATCTTGCTTACTAGCGAAAACTACATAAAGCGTACTCTTGCAAGTGAATATCGTAGGCAAAACCGTGGTGGCAAGGGTAAGCGCGGCATGACTACTAAGGAAGAGGATATAATTGCTCAACTTGTACCAGCAAGTACTCACGATTATTTACTATTCTTTACGAATAAGGGTCGAGTATTTAGGCTTAAGGCGTATGAAGTGCCTGCTGCAAGTTTGGCAGCCAAGGGCGTAGCGGCCGTAAACTTGCTGCAACTTCAGCCAGAAGAGAAAATTACATCTATTATTCGTCATGCAAAAGATGCTAAGGATGATGGATACCTGTTTATGGCTACTATAATGGGAACCGTTAAAAAGACTCCTATAAGGGATTACGCGAACATTCGCACGAATGGCCTTATAGCAATTAGGCTAGATGATGGTGATGAGTTGAAGTGGATACAGAAGACCACCGGAGAGAATGATGTTATCATATCGACCTCTGCTGGTATGGGTATTAGGTTCGGTGAAAAAGACGCTCGTCCGATGGGTCGCTCGGCGCGCGGTGTGCGTGGTGCACGTTTGCGACAAGGAGATAGTGTTGTTGGTATGGACATAGTATCTCGTGATGATCAGAGCATGCTTGTAGTTAGTGAAAAGGGCTACGGTAAGATTACAAAAGCCTCTAATTTCCCTGCGCATAAGCGTGGCGGGGTGGGTGTTAAGGCGGCTGTCGTGACTTCTAAGACTGGGCCTATCATAACCGTACAAACTCTTGAGCAGGATGCATACGAGGTGCTAATGATATCTAGCAAGGGACAGGCGATACGTGTTGCCTTGAAGGATATACCAACTCTTGGCCGAACAACTCAAGGTGTGCGTATTATGCGTTTGAATGATGATGACTCTGTTGCGTCTCTAGGTATTATGCCTAAACAAGAAGACCCTGTTGAGGATGATGCGCCTGCCGACAGTAGCAAATAGTTGGTTATATGAAAATATTTAGCCCATACTTAGTATCAATAATTGCAGCTTGGGTGGTCGCACAGTTACTTAAGGTGGTTATTAAGTTAGTCACATCTGGTAAGTTGAAGGCTGATTTGTTGTATTCTTCTGGCGGTATGCCGAGTAGCCATAGCGCTTCGGTGGTGGCTTTAGCCACGGTAATCTACTGCGTAGAGGGTGGCGATTCGGCTATATTTGGGCTATCTGTGTTATTTGCGGCTATAGTCATGTACGATGCAGTAATGGTTCGTAGGTCATCTGGGGAGCAGGGAGTGGCTATTAAGAGCCTGATTAAGGAGCAAAAGAGTAATATTAAGCTCGGTAGGATTGCAAAAGGACATACGCCCATAGAGGTCTTGGCGGGTGCAATATTAGGGTTATTTATGGGTATTTTGGTGTTTTTTGTAACAAAATAGAAAAAAGTCTCAAAAACCCCTTGACGTAAGGCCGATTTATAGTTATGATGGTTAACAGTCTGGTCGCCAGCTGAGCGAGAGTGAAGCAGGGAGGCGATATCCAACCTATGCGAGTTGAACAGATGGTTTGGAACATTAACAATTTAGTTGTGCAATATCATCGTCAGTTTATTTGAGTCTGATACACTA
>JAGQND010000078.1 GCA_020428265.1 Candidatus Saccharimonadota bacterium
TGGTGCCGCGGTCACTGCGCGTAGCCGTAAGTGTAGGCATAGGCTTATTCATCACACTAGTAGGCCTAGTAGATGCCGGCGTAGTAAAGCGCATACCAGATGCAGCTAACACTACAGTGCCGGTACAGCTTGGGCTCGACGGCGCGCTCAATGGCTGGCCAGTCCTACTATTTGTAGCCGCACTCCTACTGCTCATCGCACTCTACGTCAAAAAGGTAAAGGGTGCGTTTTTGATAGCAATTAGCGTAGCTACAGTAGCGGCAATTGTATTAGAAAATATCGTGCACGCCGGCAGCAGTGTCAAAAATTCACTAGGTTGGGCGTTAAACGTACCATCTATACCAGATAGCGTCGTCGCATCACCAGTGTTTTCGACATTTGGCCAGTTCAATTTATTTGGCTCGTTCGAATCAATTGGCTTTGTAAGTGCGCTACTACTAATGTTCACGCTACTACTATCGGACTTTTTTGACACTGTCGGTACCGTGACAGCCGTAGGTAGCGAGGCAGGCTTACTAAAGAAAAACGGCACGCCGCCAAAAGTAAAAGACATACTCATGGTAGACTCACTAGCAGCAATCGCCGGTGGTGCAGCAGGCGTGTCGTCAAACACCAGCTACATAGAATCCACCAGCGGTGTAGCCGAAGGTGCTCGCACGGGCTTTGCAAGCGTAATTACGGGCTTACTATTCCTACTTGCTATATTCCTAGCACCACTTGTAGAGGTAATTCCAAGCGAAGCTGCCGTGCCAGCGCTTATACTAGTCGGCTTTCTCATGATGACGCAAATCGGCGAAATCAACTGGAAAAAGCCAGAAGTTGGTATACCGGCATTTCTAGTAGCAATCCTAATGCCATTTACTTACTCTATAAGCGTAGGTATTGGTGCCGGGTTTGTGTCGTACGCGTTCATCAAGTGGCTACAGGGTAAAGCCAAAGACGTAGACGTACTACTATGGGTTGTAGCAGTGCTATTTGTAATTTACTTTGCAATACGCCCACTTACCGACCTACTTACGTAAACAATCGTAAATAACCATATAAACTCGCTTTGCTATACACGCAAAGCGAGTTTTGTTCTGTATAATCAAACTAATGGAGTCTATAAAACAAATACTCACCTACACCCGTGGCCTGCGCGGGCTATTTATAGTTATCACGCTTACATCTATACTTGGTGCGCTCATAGCACTTGTGCAGCCATTTATCATCAAGCTCGCCACTGACTGGATAACGAACATTATCACTGGCAAAGCAACGTTTGACATGACAACTGTGCTTATATATGGAGGAGTTGCTGCTACAGCTACTTTGGTGTCGGCGCTCATTAGTGATATAGGTGGCTACGCCGGCGACCAAATGTCCACACGCACACACTACCAACTATCGGTGCGTTATTTCGAACACTTACTCAAGCTCCCGCAGAACTATTACGACAACGAAACCACCGGCAAAATCATTAACCGTTTGTCACGTGCCATCAATAACATCACTGGCTTTTTGCAGTTTTTCTCCAACAACCTACTGCAAATGTTACTCGTTATTACTATCACGATTTGTATATTGTTTTACTACAGTTGGCCGCTCGCAGTGCTATTTACGCTACTAGTACCGGCCAGCCTATACCTCACAGCACGCACCAGTGGGCCATGGCAAAAACTCGAAAAGCTCAAAAATGAGCACTTCGACATAGCCAGTGGGCGTTTTGCCGAAGTAGTAGGGCAGATTCGCCTAGTAAAAAGCTTCCGTACCGAGCAAACTGAGCTAAAAAGTTTCAGTCACGAAATGGGCAAAGTGATACCACTTACCCAAAAACAATCCAGGCGCTGGCATACCATGAACGCCATGCGCACAGGCACTATGGGCCTCATAAATGGCGGCATATTAGCGCTACTAATATACGAAACTAGCCGCGGCAACATGACACTGGGCGACATGGCCATGCTTATAACACTTACTACGCAAGCAAGCTTTCCTATACGCAACTTGAGCTTTTTTGTAGATAACTACCAGCGCGCCGTGACAAACAGCAAGGACTACATAGATGCGCTGAATGAGAAGCCAGAAAAAAATGATTCTACAAATCCAAGTCTCAATATCAACCACGGTGAAGTGTCATACCAAGACATAAGCTTTGCATACACGGGCGAAGAAGACGTACTACGCGGCGTGTCATTTACCATAAAACCAGGCACCAAACTAGCACTCGTGGGCGAAAGCGGCGGCGGCAAAACCACTATAAGTAACTTACTGATGGGGCTATACTTACCGCGCAAAGGTAGTGTGCTAATAGACGGCCAAGACATATCAAAAGTCACGCGCAAGAGCGTACGCGAGAACATAGCAACAGTGTTTCAAGACCCGGCACTGTTCTCAGGTACAATCCGTGAAAATATAGCCTATGCCAAGCCAAATGCCAGCGACGGTGAAATAGTAGAGGCCGCAAAAGCCGCTAACGCATATGACTTTATAATGAAATTCAAAGACGGCCTAGACACCGAAATAGGCGAGCGAGGTATAAAGCTAAGTGGCGGCCAGAAACAGCGCATAAGCATAGCGCGCGCCATACTCAAAAACGCACCAATACTCATACTAGATGAAGCCACCAGCAGCCTAGATAGTCGCGCCGAACATGAAGTGCAGCAAGCCCTCGACCGACA
>JAGQND010000079.1 GCA_020428265.1 Candidatus Saccharimonadota bacterium
ATGAATTATGTGTCTATAACTTCGACTGAGCCGGTGGTGTGGCACCTTACTGAGACGCTTACGAAATTACTTAGCGAGGGCAAAAAAACTGTTTGGCTTTTGGCGGGTGGTTCAGCTATTCAGATTGCCGCAGATGTTAGTAAGAATTTAGTGCAGCAAGGTGCAGATTTATCAAATTTGTACGTTACTTTGGGTGATGAACGCTACGGCGAGCTAGGTCATGCCGACGAAAACTGGGCGCAGCTTCAGGCTGCTGGTTTCGCTCTGCCCGGTGCTCATGTTCACCGCGTGCTGCAGCAAGGTCTTAGTCGTGCTGAAACCACCGTGGTTTTTGGTGCTAAGCTGCATGATTGGTTTAGTCTAGCCGATTATCGTTTGGGCTTTTTGGGCATAGGCCCCGATGGCCATACGGCTGGTATTAAGCCGCACGCGTTTGATATGGCTACTATGGAGTACGCCGCTCAGTATACTGGTGATGATTTTGAGCGTATCACCATGACGCCTTACGCTATAAGTAAGTTAGATGAAATTGTGGCTTGTGCTACTGGTGAGTCAAAGACCGAGACGCTCAACCGCCTAGTAAATGAAGCCGTAGATGTAGCGGTACAACCTGCGCAGGCGCTTAAGAATGTTGTAAACTTTACACTATATACTAATGTAACTATTGAGGAGGACGAATAAATGAAAATTGCAGTATCAGGACTAGGTAAAATGGGCGGCCAGATAGCAAAAATGCTTCATGATGGTGGACATGAAGTTGTGGCACACAACCGCAGTCCCGAAAAGGTCGATGAGGCCAAGGCTTACGGTGCCACCCCAGCTTATACCGACCAAGAAGTTATAGACGTATTTGCCGGCGAGCCAGTGTTGCTATGGATTATGCTCCCGGCCGATGTAATAGACGCCAAAGTAGATGAGTGGGCCGAACTACTACCTAAGGGTTCGATAGTGATAGACGGTGGCAATAGCGACTATCGTGGTGATAGCGCTCGCTATGAGCGCCTAGCCGCTAAAGGTATCACTCTACTAGACATTGGTACTAGTGGTGGCGTATGGGGACTAACCAACGGTTTTAGTATGATGGTGGGCGGTGACGAAAACGCGTACAATGAGCTTGTGCCAGCACTCGACACTTTGGCGCAACCACACGGTGGACATAGATTCTTTGGGCCAAGCGGTGCCGGTCACTTTGTCAAAATGGTACATAATGCCATAGAATACGGCATGATGCAAAGTCTTTCCGAAGGTTACCGTGTATTAAAGGAAGGTCCATATAAAGACTTAGACCTAGCACGCGCTGGTGACGTATGGCAAGAAAGTAGCGTGATAACAAGCTTTCTGAACGACCTTACTCGCCAGGCATTACACGAAAACCCTACCCTCGATGGTATAGGTGGCGTAGTAGCCGAAAGTGGCGAAGCTCGCTGGACATTAGAAACCGCCAAAGATCACGACATACCTATGCCATCTATTCAGGCATCTTTTGACGTGCGTTTAGCATCTCAGCAAGGCGAGACTAACTTTGCTACTAAATTAGTAGCTGCCATGCGCAACAAATTCGGTGGCCACGATATTAATGGCAAGCAGTAATTAGTCTTTGCGTAAAAACCGCCCCTGTATATGGGGCGGTTTTGTATCTACTAGAATCCTAGAACAAGTTCCATAAGAACTGATTGGTGACTTCGTGATGGTATAGTACCTCGTCGTCTTTAACCTTGGCGCCAAGCTCACGTGGGCTGCGGTTTGCAGCTTCTTGTTTCCACTTGGTGTATTTGGTTTTAGGGTTTTCGCCCAGGAGTTCCGTTACGTAGTCGCTGGCTTTAAATACGCGTATGGCGTCGTTTATAGTGCCAGGTAGGTAGCGTAGGCGTGTGCGCTTGTCACCTGTTTCTTCGGCTGGTAACTCGTCGTATACGCCGATTTTTACAAGTGCGTACATGGTTAAGTATGGGTTGCTATCTGGCGCTACTGAGCGGATTTCAACACGAGCAGATTTTTCGTTACCTATAGGTATGCGCACCATCGAGCCGCGGTTGCGTGCCGATACGTTGATTTGGTTTGGCGCTTCAAAGTTAGGGTCTAGGCGGCGGTAAGCGTTTACGCTGCTGTTTAAAATTAAGCATATGTCGCTAGCGCGGTTTAATATTTTGGCTACAAATTCGTGACCTTCGCGGCTAAGTCCCATGTCGCCCTTGGCGTCGTGAAAGATGTTCTTGCCGTTTCGTGCGAGTGATACATTTATATGCATACCGCTACCGTTGATGCGTCGTTTTGGTTTTGGTAGGAATGTAGCTGTCATACCCATACTGGTGGCTACTTGGCGGCATACTAGTTTGTATAGTAGTATTTGGTCGCAAGCGCGTAGTACGTTTGTGTGGCTGAAGTTTATTTCAAATTGTGATGGCGCTACTTCGGCGTGGTCTTTTTCGTTGCGGTAGCCAAGTGCGCGTAAGGCCTCGGCAGTGCGGTCTACAAATGCGCGTAGGTGGTCTAGTGGTAGCGAGTGGTAGTACCCACCAGTGCTTACAAGATCAAAGCCGTCTTTTTGGCGGAAGTTTTGCTCGGCGTCTACACCTTGCATCAGGAATCCTTCAACTTCTGGGGCCATTTGTGCTACTAGTCCGTCTTTAGCTAGTTTTTTGCTGAGCTCGCCCAGTATG
>JAGQND010000007.1 GCA_020428265.1 Candidatus Saccharimonadota bacterium
TCTAGCCTAAACTAAGTGCTTTTGATTGTAGTTGGCGCGTAAATTTAGTAAACTAGTAAGTACCTACTGCGAGGGTATTTTAAGATGAAGATAAAGCAAATTATACTTGCCAACAAGTTTCTCCTACTAGGAGTGCTTTGCTTGGTTTTCATTGCTAGTTTTTCACTCACCAAGGCTAGCGCCGACACCAACGATACCGCTAAGGGTGGTAGGCTAGTAACTGTGCATGACCGCGGCGATGTACGTGTGATACTTACTCACGCACAGACAGTGGCCGATGCTTTGCAGGCGGCCTATGTACATGTAGTGAAGGGCGATACCGTAGAGCCAGCGCTAGACGAGCAACTTGTGGCTTCGGATTATTCTATAAATGTGTATCGTGCTCGCCCAGTATTGGTTATCGACGGTCAGTTTAGGCAAAAAGTAAATACATCTAAGCAGTCAGCGGCCGGCGTGGCTAAGGCTGCGGGGCTTGAGCTTCACGACGAAGATATAGCTACGCTAAGTCAGAGCGGTGACATGGTGACAGATGGTACGGCTGAGGTACTAAACATTAAGCGTGCTACAGAGTTTGAGCTAACTCTATACGGCAAAACATTTACGGCATACACTCAGGCTAAAAATGTGTGGGACATGCTCAAGCAAAAAGGTGTGAAGCTTGGTGATAGCGATACAGTTTCCCAGCCATTTGGCGCCAAAATAGTGCCTGGTATGAAGGTCGCGGTGTGGCGAAATGGTGTACAAACAGTGACTCTGGACGAAGATATAGATTTTAACGTGCGCCAAATACAAGATTATGACCACCCGCTAGGGTACAAAAAAGTTGAAACGCCAGGCCAAAAAGGTAAACGTACGGTTTCATACGAAATTCACATGCAAAACGGCGTAGAAATTTCGCGCACCGAAATACATAGCCAGGTGATTGCCGAGCCCAAAGAGCAAGTAGAAACTGTGGGCGCTAAAATGCCAGTTACGACTACACCTAGCCAGAACCGCGATCTAACATGGCAGTTCTTGATATCAAAAGGCCTGAGTCGCGAGCAAGTGGCGGGTATCATGGGCAACCTTATGCAAGAGCACGGTTTTAATACGAGTGGCGACGGCTTAGCTCAGTGGACTGGAAGTCGCAAAGCTAACTTGATGTCGCGTGAAAATCCTTATACTATTCAAACACAGCTAGAGTTTTTGTGGTACGAACTTAGTGGTGGCTACGTGAAAGTACTAAATAATATTCGTGCTACGAGTGATACGGCCGAGGCAACTAGAATATTCCAAAACCAGTTTGAACGCTGCGGGCAGTGTGCTGAAACATTGCGCATAAACTACGCACTATCCATACTAGGGAGCTACTGATGCCCAACAAATCACTTGGCCAGCACTGGCTACACGACAAACTAGTACTCGAACATATAGCCGACATGGCAGAAATTGGTAGCGACGATACTGTGCTAGAAATCGGACCAGGGCTCGGTACACTGACTAGCGTGCTACTCAACCGTGCAGCAAGTGTGACGAGTGTAGAGTTTGACCGTGAGTTAGCTCGTAAATTGCCCGGTCAATTCCCTGGCAAAAACCTAACTGTGGTAAACGACGATATATTGCAGTACGACTTAGGCCAGATGCCGGCAGGATATAAAGTTGCGGCAAATGTTCCGTATTACATAACTAGCAAAATTGTAGAAAAACTCATGACCGCCAAAAATAAACCATCTGTTGCGGTGCTACTAGTGCAAAAAGAAGTTGCGGAGCGTATAGCGGCGAAGCCTGGCGATATGAGCATACTAGCTATAGCGGCACAAATATATGCCGAAGCTAGCTTAGGTAGTGTGGTGCCAGCCGAGCTGTTTACGCCACCACCCAAGGTAGATAGCCAAGTGGTAGTGCTTAAGTCTCGGGCTGAACCGTTAGTGAGGCCCGAAGATGAGCGCAAGTTTTTCCGTATAGTTAAGGCCGGTTTTAGTGCTAAGCGCAAAAAACTCCGTAGTTCCCTAAGTGGTGGACTGGGTATACCAAAGTCAGAAGTCGAGCAGCTGTTAGCTCAAGCGCAAATATCGCCAGATTCCCGTGCGGAAGATCTGGCGATAAGAGACTGGTTGCGACTTGTGGCCATAGCGTAATCGATTATTTGCTGAGTTTATCTGCTATATATACAGGACGGACATTTTGTACGTAGTCTGTAAGGTCGATTGTGCTTAGGAATTCTGGCTTAATTAGTTCCGTTTTAGGGTCTATAAATCCATATTCGGCTATTTCTGCTGCACCATGTGTGGTCTTTGCGAGATTTATATTATTGAAATCATCAGCATTAGATACTAGGTAAAATAGCTCTAATTCCTCGTCGTAACCTTGTCTTTTGGACTTAAATTGCTGTCCTAGAATTATACGTTCTACTACTGGTTCTACACCCGTTTCCTCTATTATTTCTCGCTTTATGCCAGCGTCAAGCGATTCCATGTCGTCGAGACCGCCACCGGGTAGTGCCCAGTATTCTGCTGGTCCATTCCAGCGTTCACTAAAGTGTTTTACGGCAAATATTTTGCCATCACGCCATATAATAGCGCGCAAATTGATGCGTCGTTTGGTCATAATTACTCCTAGTTGTTAGTTATTTATAGTCATGGCGTTAGCGGTTCGGCCCGTCCGAACGTGTACGCGTAGAGGATTCCGCAGAATCATAGTTATTTTATTATGCCGCAATATTTTACGGAGTGCAAGTATTTTGATAAACTGGTTATGATTATATTAAACAGTGAGAGTAGCATGGAACCACAAGATTCAAATAATACCCCAGACGAAAACAAGAATCCCTTAATGGGGAGCGTGGAGAGTCCAGATACTACTTCAACTCCGCCGGAAACTTCAGCTGCTCCTACTACCGAGCCACCCACTTCTGTTACTCCGCCCGCAGATACTAGTGCAGCACCTACGTTGACGCCAGCGCCAAATAACAATGACGAGCTAGATAAATTAGGGCTTGTCGCGCTAATTACGTCAATATTGCTTGGCCCTGTGGGTATAATTATTGGTATTCTTGCGCGTCGTGAGCGTAAGTCGGGCTTGTCGAAGGCGGCAATTATAGTTGGTATTGGCTGGCTGGTACTAGCAATCGCTGGTATTATTTTGGTGATAACACTTGCGGCATATAGTGGAGTGTCAGATAAAGCTAAAAAGTCTGCAGAGTCTAGTAAGACTGATAGTAAAAAAGTAGACTCTAAAAAAGAAGAAAAGTCTTCTAAGAGTAACAGTAAAATAGAAACCAGTGAACAGCGTGAAAAAAGACTGTATGCTAGCTTGTGTTTTGACGGCAAGAAGCTTGCGTCATCGAGCGGCGGTTGGTTTATCGAAGACGACAGGTACTTGTTGTTAGAAGAAATGGTATTTTTCAAGGGTACTGGTACTGACTACGAATACGATATCACTGCAGGTACATACGATGAGATTGTGTCGTATCTTAAGGGGCCCGTGTCTAAAGAAAAAATTGCTATAGAGCTCAAGGGCTCAATAGCCGATGACAAAACTGACCCTGCGAAAAGTAAGCTTGCAGAACAACGAGCGCAACTTGTACAAAAGGAGCTTGTAAATCGCGGCATTAGTGCTTCGCTCATAAAAATAGTTCCGCCACTTAGTGAAAACCTCGATACGGCATACGGCGAAGGCTCGCAGATGAACGTGGACATCAGGGTGCTTTCTAACTGTTAATATGTTATAATTACCCTCAATGGGAAAAAACTTATACATAACTACGGCTATTCCATATGTAAATGGTAAGCCGCATATCGGCAACGCTCTCGACTATTTACTGGCCGATATTTGGACACGCTACCAAAAACAAAATGGTAAAACCGTGCGTTTTCAGGTGGGTACAGATGAACACGGCAATAAAATAGCCGCCAAAGCTGGCGAGCTGGGTATCGAGCCGCAAGCCTACACTGACCAAATGGTGGGTAATTTCAAAGATTTGATGACTAAAATCGGTGCTGATTATACTGATTTTATACGTACAACAGACCTGCACCACGAAGCAGCTGTGCAGTATATTTGGCAAACTCTTAAGCCATATATATACAAAAGTAGCTATGAGGGTTGGTATTGTTCTGGTCACGAGGCGTTTTTTACAGACAAAGAAGTTGAGGCTACCAATGGTATCTGCCCCGACCACCAAAAGCAATATGAGCGCGTGAGCGAAGAAAATTACTACTTGAAAACTAGCGCTTTTACCGATCAAGTGCGCGAAGCAATTGAGAAAAATAAAATGCAGATTGTACCAGAGTTTCGCAAAAAGGAATTCTTGGAGCTTATGAAAGATGGCCTCAAAGATGTAAGTATTAGCCGCCCGCGCAAAAGCCTAAGCTGGGGTATACCTGTACCAGACGATCATGATCAAGTTATGTACGTGTGGCTCGATGCGCTGGCAAATTATATTACAGTGCTTGGCTATCCAGATAAAGAAGGTTGGCAGGATTTTTGGCCAGCTGACGTACAGGTAATCGGCAAAGATATTTTGCGATTTCATGCAGGCATATGGCCACCGATGCTTCTTGGTCTTGGTTTAACTTTGCCGCGCAAACTGCTGGTGCATGGTTTTGTAAATGTGGGCGGTGCCAAAATGAGCAAAACTGTCGGCAATGTTGTAGACCCAATCGAAATAATTGATGGTTATGGCGCAGATGCGTTTCGTTATTTCTTTGCCAGGCATATTCCTACACAGGACGACGGTGACTTTACCTGGGAGAAATTTGAAACTGCATATAATACCGAGCTTGGCAACGACCTGGGTAACTTAGTGCAGCGCGTGTCTGCTATGATTACTCGCTATCAGGCTGGGGTGATAGGCGATGCACCGCAAACTGAGCACGACATGAAACCATATCGTGATGCCATGGCAGAGCTAAGGTTTAATGATGCGCTCGATGAGGTATGGGTAAATGTGCGTAATTTAAATCAATACCTGGAAAGTGTAAAACCGTGGGAAGTTGCCAAAAATCGTGAGAGCGACAAAGAGGCCGAAGAGCACCTGAGCGAGATTTTGGCTACAGCCGTAGGCACTCTTATGCAGGTTGCTGATTTGCTGTTGCCATTCTTGCCTGACACTGCTAAATACATACATGACATGTTTGAGAGTGGAGTAGTAAAAGACCAAGGACGTATGCTGTTTCCTAAGATTTACAATCACACGCAGGACCCGCGCGCGCCAAAGGCTGCGTAATGCTTGTAGACACCCACTGTCACATACACGATCACGAGTTTTTTGATACGGCGGCAGCCGAAGAAGCTTACCTAAATGCGCGTACAGCTGGTGTAAGTATGATTTGCGTGGGCACTACGCAGCCAGATTCGCGGGCTGCGGTGGAATTCGCTGCAGCGCATGATGCTACGTGGGCGATAGTTGGTGTGCACCCGCACGAAGCCAAGGATGGTGTGGCTGATATCGGTGCAATATTGGCCGAAAAACATGAAAAAATCGTGGGAGTGGGCGAAATTGGCTTGGACTATTATTATAATCATTCGCCGCGCGAAGTGCAGATAGCTGCGCTAGAGCAACAGTTGCAGTGGGCGGTGGACTACAGGTTGCCGGTTAGTTTTCACGTGCGCGAAGCTTACGAGGATTTTTGGCCGATTTTGGCTAATTTTAGCGGTATTAGTGGTGTTTTACATAGTTTTACAGATACTCAGGCCAATGCAGATAGGGCACTCGAACAGGGGTTATATATAGGTGTGAATGGCATAAGTACGTTTACGCGTGACGCCGAGCAGCAAAAAATGTTCAAAAACCTGCCCTTGAAGCGTATTTTGCTAGAAACTGACGCTCCGTTCTTGACACCTGAGCCGTTTCGTGGTAAAATAAATACACCAGCATATGTGAGTAGGGTTGCAGATTTTCACGCCGAAATTCGTGGAATTGAAACTGCGGAGGTAGCTAAAATTACCTCAGATAACGCTAAGTCACTATTTGCAATCTAGATAAAACTCACGGTGCGGTTAAAAACTATGACACCGACCATAAATCCACTACATTCTAACAACATGTCGTCTGAAAAAACTAGCGGCACAATGTTTGATATAAATCGTTTTAACCACACGCCTCAAGCTAGGCACTACAAGCGCGTGGCGCAAAAAAATGGACCAACCGCAGCACATGACAAAAAGGTGAGTGGTTACGTAAGTGATGCTAGGCGCGCAGCAGAGTCGCAAAAATTTGCGTTTCCGGAGTATAAAACTCAGTCTCCCGAAGAAGTAAAAGCACTACTTGACCGCATAAAACAAACGGCTGAAGTGCTAGAGTGGATGCGCGGCGAAGAAATGGCGGGACGCTAATATGAATAAGATTTTGAAAAAGACTTTGCAGCTATTAACTGGCGCAGATGAAATAAAAATGCCAGCAAAACCTGCATTTATGCGTGCAAATCGTCGCCAGCTTATACAGCGCGAAAGCGAGCTTGGTGGTGTGCTGTTTGGCGCTATTCCAGCTGGTCGGCACAGGCAGTTTTTTAACCTCGATAAAACAACTTGGGTGTGGTATGAAGATTGGACAGACGAAGCAGGTAAAATGCACAGCCTAACAACTCGCTATGAAGTGCACGCCAATGGTGTATTAAAAGTTCAAGATAAAACTCCCTACTATTACATAGAAGGCGAAGAATTAAACAATTTTGTGCTTGCCGTACATAAATATTACGAAGCTGTGGCGAAGCGCGTATATCACCGAGACCCGGCTACGGGTGCAAGAATAACCGTATAATTGCTATAATAAATAAAGATGAGTGTTTACCTCGACTACGCGGCGGCAACACCGCTTGATACCGACATTCTGGCTGTTATGCAGCCGTATTTTACTGATGTTTTTTACAATCCATCGAGCCCATATGCGCCAGCCATACAAGTGCGCCGCGAATACGAAGCCGCTAAGGCAAAATTGGCTCAGGTGATAGGTGCTCAGGGTGGTGAAATTACTATGACAGCGGGTGCTACGGAGTCTATAAATTTAGCGTTTGGTGCTGGTAGGGGGCATGTGGTTACAACTATCATAGAGCATCAGTCGGTACTTGCTGCGGCTAAATTACACGAGTATACGCTTGTGGGTGTAGATAAGTACGGCCGAGTAAATCCTGATGACATAAAAAAGTCCGTGCGCGATGACACTTGGCTAGTGAGTGTAGGCCTGGCTAACAACGAAATTGGTACCGTGCAGCCACTAAGTAAAATTGCCGAAGTGCTAAAACAAATTCGTAGCGAACGTGTAGCGGTGGGCAATAAAACTCCTATATATTTGCACACTGATGCTTCGCAGGGTGCTGGCCAGTTAGACCTACATACTACGCGATTTGGCGTAGATATGATGACTCTCAATGCAGCAAAGGCTTATGGCCCAAAGCAAGTTGGGCTACTTTATGCTTCGCGTGCGGTTAAACTCACGCCGCAAATTGTAGGCGGTGGGCAAGAAGCTGGTTTGCGTAGCGGTACCGAAAATGTAGCGGGCGTCATGGGTATGTCGGCGGCATTCGTAAAGGCCGACGGCAAGCGCCATGGTGAAGTTAAGCGCCTAGGTAAGTTGCGCGATGATCTGCAAAAGCGTTTATCTGATGAGTTTCCGCAAGCTGTATTTTCGGGACACCCAAAGTATCGTTTGAGTGGGCACCTGCACGTTTCATTCCCTGGCGTTGACGCTGAGCGCCTAGTGTTTGGCCTGGAAGCTCGCGGTGTGTACGTGGCAACGGGCAGTGCTTGCGCGGCAAACAAAGGCACACGCTCCCATGTACTTACAGCTATAGGGCTAGACGACAAAACTGCCGATGGTAGCTTGCGCCTAAGCCTGGGTCGAGGTACTGACGAGCAGGCTATAGACCAAGCTTTTGAGGCTATTAAGCTCGAAGTTCACCGTGAAATAGACAGGGTGGCAAAGCGATGAAATTGTTAACTACATTATTTTTATTCGTGCTTACTGGTGCGATATTTGTAGTTGGCTTGGGGGTATACCTAGGCCCTGACGGTATGAAAAATTGTGGCGAAGTACCTGCGAATAAAGGCGACGAATGTGTAAAGGCCGATGCTATAGTTGTAGTGAGTGGTGGTGATACAAAAGCGCGCACCGCACAGGGTATAGAACTTTTCAAAAAAGGTTGGTCCAACTATATGGTGCTTAGTGGTGCCGCCGCCGACAAATCTGGCCCCAGTAACGCCGAGGCCATGAAGCTACAGGCGATAGATGCTGGCGTGCCGGAAAGTTTAATAATGCTCGACGAAACTAGCGAAACTACCAAAGAAAACGCTTCAAATTCTATAAATATATTTAAAGATTATCAAATAAAGTCGGTGATATTGGTAACGTCGGCATACCACCAGCGACGTGCTGGGCTAGAGTTTGGCAAGCGTGCCGAAAATACTATAAAAATCATAAACCACCCAGTCAAAGAGGATAACCAGTGGGACGGCTGGTGGTGGACTCGTCCGAGTGGTTGGTACTTGGCGGTTAGCGAGCTGGCCAAAATTGCAATATTTTACATAGGTGGTTCACGATGACCAAAGTTTATGTAGGTATGAGCGGTGGCGTAGATAGCAGCCTGACTGCAGCGCTGCTAGTAGAGCAAGGTTACGATGTAACTGGTGTGTATATGAAAAACTGGACACAGGACATGCCGGGGCTTAGATGTCCGTGGGCTGATGATTTGGCGGATGCTAAGCGTGTGGCGGTGCATTTAGGAATTGACTTTGAAGTGTTTGATTTTGAAAACGAATACAAACACAAAGTTGTAGACTACATGATAGCTGAATACCGCGCGGGTCGTACGCCAAATCCAGACATTATGTGTAACCAAGAGGTTAAGTTTAAGTTGTTTCTAGAAGCTGCGCTGGAGCATGGTGCCGACATGATAGCGACCGGACATTATGCTAGCACGCAGGACGGTAAGTTATTGCAAGCGGCTGACGCCAATAAAGACCAAACTTACTTTTTGTATCGTGTGCGCGGTGAGGCACTGTCTAAAACCCTATTTCCACTGGGCGGTTACACCAAACCGCAAGTGCGACAAATGGCCGAAGAACGTGGGCTTACCACGGCAGCCAAGCCAGACAGTCAGGGCATATGTTTTGTGGGCCAAATAGGCATACGTGATTTTTTGAGCCAGTACGTAGAGCAAGTGCCAGGTGACATAATAGACAAGCAAACTGGCAAAAAAGTTGGCCATCATGATGGCGCGATATTTTATACACTTGGCCAGCGCCATGGGCTAGATGTTGGTGGCGGTTTGCCATACTACGTAGTGGGCAAAGACATGGACAAAAACGAAGTGTACGTGAGTCGTGACCTAGGTGACGATTCACTATGGAAACACGACATAGAGCTACATAGCATACACTGGATAAACGATGCGCCAGGCGATGGTGAATACGATATACGCGTGCGCCACCGTGCTCCGCTTGTGTGTGCAAAACTTGTGGGCGATACACTGCACCTCGACGAACCGCAGCGCGCCGTAGCGGCCGGGCAATCTATTGTGATATATAGTGGGCAAGAATGTTTGGGCGGCGGTATAGTCGCTTAGCCCGCGCAGTGTATAATATACTCACATGGACCAAAACAAAAAAGACGCCAAAAAATTTGACCCAGCGTCGCTATATCCAAAGCCAAAAACTTACGACGAAATACAAACGCAGCTTAAGGATTTAAGAGACAATAGGCAGAATATTCAAACGAATGGCGATGGTATTGTTATGACGCCCATGCGAATTGTGCTCGTCAACCTAGTGTTGAATATTATGTTTATCACTACCATGGTGTGCTGCATGGCGGTGCTTGCTCTGGGCGATGACGGCAAAACTTTGGATAGTATAGATATGATAAATACACGTGCCTACACCATACCTATGTTTATAGCTATTTTTGCTGGTCTTCCGGCCCTGAATGCTATTATCGGCACATACAAATTAAGGTATATCGAACTATTTTTGGTGTACTTAATATTTGCCGTGGCTGCTGGCTACTCGGCCGTGTTTATGACCCAAGACCATTGGCACCCGGTGTTGATATACGGGTTGCTGTATATTTTGAGTCAGGTGTATGTGTGGTCTATTTTTGAAACATTCAACAATGGTTTTAATAAGAAAAAACTTTACCCAGCGATTGGCGTGATAGGTTTTATTGCTTTGCTGGCTTTATTTCTATAAAGATTTTCTCCGCCTCGCGCGCCAGAGTTTTGCTATATAAATAATTTTGCAAAATAGTCCGAGTGTCGCTATTTGCTTGCAAGCCGTTGGTGATTTCATGGAATCCAAACACGCGATTTATAACGTTTATTGCTAGTTTCTTTTGGCGTTCCATGAGCGGCACGTATTCGTCTATGAGTGCATTTGCAGCGTCGTCCTCAAAAACTATGTCACGTTTATTTGCTTTTACCAGCATTTGCTTAAGCGTATTGTCATAAAAGTGCGCCATAATAAAATCGAGAGAATTATCTATAGAGGTTTCGGCTCGACGCTCGGTGATGTCCACTAGCGCCGATGTGCGACATTCGTCGGTGTCGGTGAAATCTTTGTCCCATATGGCTTGTAGGTCGGGGCGTACTGCTAGGCGCTGCGCGTAGCGGCGAGGTGATGTTTCTAGGATGGTTCGTGGGATTATGCCATGTGCTGGGTTAGACAAAATAAAAGTTTCATGGGTAGTTTGTGGTTTGAATCCTCCCGAGTTTGTGTAGTGGGTGAGAGTCGTCACCATGCCAGCTTCGTAGCCTTTTTGAGGGTTCATTTGGTACAGCGCAAAGTCACGCAAAAATGCCACGCGCGAAGCGTTGGGTAATTTTGGGTCGTAGGCGTGTTTTACTCGCGCCCAGTATGAGCCTGTGCTTGCTTCGCCGCTTTTTAGCATAGGTTGTACGTGTCGTTGGATATTACCTACAAAGTTGTGGTTGAGTCGTGCCAAATCTATGTCGGTATTTAGGGCAATTACGTTGCCGCCACTAGCGAATGCGCCTTCGTGGTGGGCGAGTAATGTTACGGCATTCCATATATTTCCGCGTAGTTCGCCTATGGTTATTTCGTCGAATCTGTCTAGCACGGTGGAGCGTAGGTCTAGGTGCGGAAACAACGCTTGGGCTTCAAGTATAGCTTCGTGTGTTTTGGCAGTTTCTCTTTCATCGGCACTAAAAGGTGCGTTGGGGTATAGTACGACGCTGAACGGTTCGCTGTTCGTCTGCTTGGCAAATTCGGCCATGGCAGGCACTATATTTGCGGCTTCTTGGTGGGCCGCTACGGGTATTATGGCTACAGTGCTGGCTAGTGGTTTGTCGGGGTTATATAGGTCATGTGCCAGCATATTGGCGTGGTGTTGCTGCTCTTCACTAAGGTTGCTTAGGTAGTGGCCTACGGTTTGTTCGCCGGTGAGCTTGAGCCGCTCAAAATAACCGTCCGCTACTAGTTCGTGCTCGTGGATGTTGTCTATAGTCACCACTCGTTCTTTCATTATTATATAGTATATCACATTTTTGCATATTTTACAACTTTAAAATAACCAAAAATCTGGTATACTAACAGAGATGAATACCGAGACTATACGCAATGAATATTTGAAATTCTTTAATGAACGCAGCCACGCGGTTATTCGCCGTGCGCCACTTGTGTTGCATGACGATCCTACTACGCTATTTACGGGTAGTGGTATGCAGCCGATTATTCCGTATTTGCTTGGTAAAACTCACCCCGAAGGCAAGCGTGTAGCTGATAGTCAAACGTGCTTACGCGCCCAAGATATAGATGATATTGGCGACAACCGCCACACGACATTCTTTGAAATGCTAGGCAACTGGAGCTTTGGCGATTATTTCAAGGAGCAGCAAATTGAGTGGATGTTTGAATTTTTGAGCGAGGTGGTGGAGCTCGATATGAGCAAGCTCTACGTTACTTGTTTTATAGGCGCGCCAGAGTACGACATAGCCAAAGACACCGAAGCAGCAGCAGTGTGGAAGCGACTATTTGAAGCCAAAGGCTTAAGCGCTGGTGAGGCAGAGCTTGGTAGTGAAGAAGATGGCTATAAGCGCGGCATGCGTGACGGCGAACGCATATTCTACTACGACGGTAGCAAAAACTGGTGGAGTCGCAATGGCTCACCTGAAACCACGCCAGTGGGTGACCCTTGTGGGCCAGACAGCGAAATGTTTTACGACTTTGGTACACCACACAACTCCGAATACGGTGAATTTTGCCACCCTAACTGTGACTGCGGTAGGTTTATGGAGATTGGCAATAATGTGTTTATGGCATACAAAAAGGTCGCTGAAGGTAAGTTTGAAAAACTCGAAAAGCCTAATGTTGACCATGGCTCAGGCTTAGAGCGCATAGCGGCTGCCAAGCTAAACGATCCGGATGTATACAAAATCAGCCTTATGTGGCCGATTATAGAGAAACTTCAGCAGCTGAGCGGCAAAAAGTACGAATCGCACCAAGAGAGCATGCGCGTGATTGCCGATCACCTGCGCGCCGCTACGTTCCTAGCCGTAGACGGCTGCGTGCCTAGCAACAAACAGCAAGGCTACGTCATGCGCCGCCTAGTACGCCGCGCTATGCTAAAGGCATTTGATTTAGGCGTAGAGCAAAACTTTATGGAGCAAATTGTGCCGCTCATAGCATCGCTATACGAGGCTGATTTCCCAGAGGTTGCCGAGCACAAAGATGAAGTTATTGCCGTGTTAGTGAAAGAAGAAAAAGCCTTTCGCCAGACTATCCGTAAAGGTTTACGTGAGTTCGACAAGCTTAGCAAAATCGACGGCCAAGCACTATTTACACTTTATGATACTTATGGGTTCCCAGTTGAGCTTAGCACCGAAGAGGCATTTAAGCGCGACATAGAATTACCAGATGATTGGCGCGAACAATTCGATGCTCGCATGGAAGAGCAGCGAAGTCGTAGCCGTACCGCTACTAAGGGCGAGTTCAAGGGCGGCCTAGGCGGTGACACTCTACAGCACCGCAAGTACCACACTGCTACGCACTTGTTGCAGTCGGCCCTACGCGAAGTTATCGGACCAGTATTTCAGCAGCACGGCAGCAATATTACCGAAGAGCGTCTGCGTTTTGACTTCAATTTTGACCGTAAAGTTACGCGCGAAGAACTAGACCGCGCCGAAGAACTAGTAAACGGCTGGATAGCGGCAGATTTGCCCGTGAGCTACAAAATGTACCCTACACAGGAGGCACTAGACATGGGCGCAATTGGTCCATTTGGCGAGCGATACGGCGAGCAGGTGAAGGTGTACCAAATGGGCGAGGGCGACAAGCTAGCCAGCCTAGAAATATGCGGCGGCCCACACGTAGACCACACAGGCCAGCTAGGCGAAGGTGGCAAACGCTTCAAAATAACCAAAGAAGAATCCTCCAGTGCCGGCATCCGCCGCGTGAAGGCTGTACTCGCTTAGGATTAATCTGCCAATGAGGCCAGTTGGTATGCTTGACTTTTTAAGCAATCTATGATACAATATACAAGATGACACAATTGTGTCATGCATAGTCGTACATCCATACACCCAAACCCCTGAAGGTTTCAATGAGCGTTTTCACCAAGATCTTCGGTGTCTTGCTGGCTGTCGCCGGCATCGTCACTGGCATCTGGGTCGACATCTGGCTGCTGCTCGTTGGCGGCATCAAGATGATCGTCGCCGGCGTGACGGCCGATCCTGCGGATGGGTCCGACATCGCCTGGGGCATCGTGCGAGTGCTGTGCACCGGTGTGGGCGGGACGATTTCCGTCTTCGCCATCATCGCTGGTGTCAGCCTCGCCCTGTACGGGTCCACCCGACGTCGCCGCTGAGGTTAGGGCTGGCACAGCCCAACCCTCAGCCAAGCCACCCCACCACGAGAGTATATCTTTCGTGGTGGGGTGGCATCTCAATTTAGACTTGTATTTGCTCCCGCTCAGGGGCTTATTTTATTGCCAATTTAAAACCCCACGTAGCTAGTACGTGGGGGTGAGGCTAGGCCCGACGATTTCTGTCGACGACTGTCGATGCGCCGCTGCAGATCGCTGAAACGGTTGGTTGTCATGATGTGTCCCTAACTTTGTTGGTATAGGATACTACTATTATAGCACAATATATATAAAAAGTCAATATACATACAAATAAAATCGTACCTTCGACAGATAGAAGAAATGGGAATTGCATGTAGGGGTTTGATTTTGGTAGATATGACCTTTTGCCGATATTAGGGTTGGCATGACGAGTCGTCAGCCAGTGCCTCGGTAGTTTCAGATTTTATTTCGCTGACAGAAGATGCTACTTGCTCTGTTGTGTCGGTAACTGTTTGTTTGACTGCTGTGGTATTGGTTGTGATTTCTTTAACCATATCAGTTCCCAGCTGTGTAATTTCGCTACGTATGGAGTTTACCTCACCTACAAAGCTTGTGATGTCATCGAATAATCCCATAACTATAGTGTAAGCCTACGGGCGCCAGAATGCAAAGTCACCTTGACACTCATTGTTCTAGTGTTATAAACTTAAGCAAATAGAACGGCTATAAGGAGATCATTGTGATAATCACAATAAAAATTGCAGAGAGAGAGAGAGCTTAAAAGCTAGCTGTTTTGGAGGTGTCCTCTGATGCCTCGACTGCCAATCCCCGGTAAAGACAATGGCGCCTGGGGTGACATTCTCAACGAGTATCTTTCGCAAACCCACAAGTCTGACGGTTCGCTCAAAGACAATGTCGTCACGACTAACACTATCCAAAGAGGCACTATTACCGAAGACCGGCTTGATACCGCCACACGGGACAAGATCAACATCGTGGGAAGCGGTAATATTGCCGACGATACCATCGCGACCGCCAAGCTTCAAGATGCCGCCGTCACTAGTGCCAAGATCGCTGATGGTACCATTATTAATACCGATATCTCGCCAGCAGCGGCTATCGCCAAATCAAAACTTGCTCCGCTCAATATCGCCGACGCTGACGTGGCTGCCGATGCTGCAATCGTTCAGTCCAAAATTGCCAATCTCACGGCAGATTTGGCCGCAAAGGCGAGCACCAGCGATTTGACTAGTGGCTTAGCGGGTAAAGCCGATACGAGTCATACTCATACCGCAGCCGATATTACTGCTGGCACAGTGGCAACGGCTCGACTTGGCAGCGGTACTGCCGATGGCACTACCTTTCTGCGTGGCGATGGCACGTGGGCGACACCGGTGGGTAGTGATGACCCCCTTAATTCGAACGGCGTATATTGGCATTCGTTTGCATGCATGGCGGATACAACGGGGCTTGTTGCATCGCAGAATCTACCGACAACGTCACTGAGCGGACGGTCGCTCGCGTGGTATCGTGATGTATTCTATGGTGAGAATGGCGCACAACAGGGATTTTACTGTGCGCCGGGCGTGAACGGAGCGGCGTACTGCACACAAACGTTGCCAGGTAATGTGAAGTGGGGGCGGATGGATTTTTGTTTTGCTGATATCGGGTCAACGCAACGACACGCAGCCTGTATTGCGGTGTCAAACGCGGCTCTATCTGACGAGACTGCTCCAACAATTGATATGGCTATTCATTTTCTCGCGACTCGTTCCACTTGGGCAATGACTATGTGGTCAGACTTTAGCCTTATTCCATTGGTTGACGGACCATTATCATTACCAAGTGATGTAAGCAAGACATACTCGCTATCGTTCCAGATACTGGATGCCAATACTGTGATCTTCATGACTCCCGATGGCGTGGTGCGTAAGGCTGTCGATCCGCAAGGTAGATTTGATACGTACAGCGGCCCCTATATGGTTGCTGAATCATACACTGCTGCTGCTACGGATGGTATAGTGCTTGTGAAGCACTTTGAGGGCGGCACAGGACAACCTCCGGCAGGACTTTTTAAACTTTAATTGACAGGTAGTAGCCAGAGGCTATCGCTTGACTTGACTCTCGTTCCCTCACTTCGGTATTATTCTGTGAAATCTCTGAGAGAGGGCAGCTATATTTACATTAGCTCTATCATACTGGAAATAACTTATGCTGTTATTTCCAGTATGGCAGAGAAAATGATAGAAAGAACAATCACTCCGCTCATCTGCTCCCATCTGGGGCGAGGGCGGGTGATTGTGCTGTACGGGCCGCGGCGTGTGGGCAAAACCACTGTCGTACGGCAGATTTTAGCCGAAATACCGGCCGAGGACCAGTTGTATCTAAACTGCAACGAGAGTGACTGATACGGATGCCTATGGGGGCACCGACGCGGCAGTTTATACGTACACCGCTGCGGCGGGGCTGGTCTATGGCTCACTGGCGGCGATGACTCCTGGCGTGCCTGTATGGGTTGAGTTTGATATAAAAAACCCGAACGACGGTAATGCCCTGGATCAGCTTCGGGTTTATGTTCGTGATTCCAATGCGGCATATCACTGGCGGCGGGTTGTGAAAGTTCCCGCCGTTGCGGACGGCTGGGTAACGTATGCGTTTACATTCACGCCTCGTACCACTGGTACGGGTCACAACCTCTTTTTCTCGAATGCTGATACGGGTCTGCTGCGGAGTGTCTTGATTGGTCGGCCTCGGGTATACCATTCGAATGAGCGTGTACTGGGCGGTCGTCGACCGACGATAGCGGCAGCAGCGACGGATCCTGCGACGACCCAGACACTGGTCAATGATTTGCGTGCAAAATTGATTTCTCTTGGCATCCTGGGATAACAGTTCGTTTGTGATGGTGAAAAACTGTTCACTGCATGAGTGCAGTGCTCTGGCTATAGTAATAGTATGCAGCAAACACTATCACACCCGCACGAATATCAACTGGTCGACCACGACAAAGATATCGATGATAGGCGCTATGTCCTGCGTGTGCGCGACATGCCGATCGAGGACAAGCCATGCGAAAAATTAGCCAAATACGGCCCGTCGGCGCTGAGTATGGCCGAGCTGGTGGCGGACTGGAATTGGGCCGGCGCTATTTTGACAAGCGTGGCGACCGTCCGGTGTATGTGCGTACGGCGGCACCTGGCGAAACGATTACATGGGATGTCAGTGATTATACGAAAGTACGAATTTTTTATTACGAGTTTGGTGGTGTTTACCACGCGCCGATTTATTCGCTAGATGGCGGCACAGATGTATCATGTACAGGTACGGCATGGGATGCGGGTAATTATTTGTACGCTACTGCCGAGATTGACGTTTCTGCAAACACTATTCTACGTATAGACAAGAGCGCGTCAGGTAATTCATTGGTTGGCGGTATCATGGCAACGATGGGTCGGGTAAGCGACATTAGTGTTATGAACCTATCTCGCACTAGTAGCAAGGCGACGGACTGGGCAAGCTGGATTGATCCTGCGGCGGCTCAAATGGCGATCTTTCAATGTTTAATGCAAGGTTTTGACCCTGATTTGGTCGTTATGTTGTCTGGTGGTAATGATTTTTGGGACGGTGTTGGCAGCGAGTCGACATGGCATGCAAGGCTAAACAGTTTACGCTCTGATATTTTAGTATTTAGTCCAAACGCGGATCTGGCGGTGTATACGAATCCACCCATGAACCCCGGAGCTGGCGATTACGCTGCATGGACGGCGTTTAATCAGTGGACGCGAAACTGGGCGCAGGCAAACGATATGATATTGATTGACTGGGAGGCGTATTTGCCGCCAGCGGGGACGTCTGACGCATGGTATCAAAACGACACGATACATCCTCGTGCAAGTTTATCTGGTCGGATGGTTGATTGCGCAGCTCAGGTACTGTTTCCGTCACAACACGCATAGTTGTACGTACTATATCAGTCAATAGACCATACTCTTAATACGTGGCTAAGATGTGACATGTATTGTAACTATTATTTGTGGGGATTATTTTTGCTGTGTAAAGCACGTTGTAGCTTGCCGTGGTAGTGCATAAATTCTAGCGCGGCGGTGTAATCATCTTCGGTTGGGTCGAGGTAGTTTACTGTGTCTGCTTCGTCTATAGCCCTATGTTGCACAAATAAAACTTCTGTATCGTCGGTGACGTTTTCTAGGCATACTTCGGTGCCGCTCTCTACGTAGCCCAGGTTGCCCTCTGGGGATATGTCTATATTGAAAGTGTCTACCATGTATAGCGATGTTTCAAACACTTCGCCGCCAGATTCTTCGTATTCTATCAGGCCGGCGTGTCCGCCTTCTTCACTCACTAGGCTGTATTCGCTGTGAGCATTGTCGCTGTTTGAAGAGTCTGATAGGGCGTCTGCCAGGTTGTTGTAGCTAGCGCCTAGCCACGATTCGCTGTCGAGCTGCTCTATGGTGGTATCGGCCGAGGCGTGTATGAGGCTACCAATCATACGGTTGAGCTCTTGGTTGCTCATGGCAGGCACTTCGGCCTCAACTACGCCATTTTGGTAGCCGGTTTCGCTGTATAGTTTATCCCGGTCGTCGGCAGTAGGTGCTTCACCGTTTTTTCGCTCTACAAACAAATAGTAGGTTTCGTCTTCGTCGTCGTTGTACAGTTCTATATTTATAGCCAAGTCAGCACCAGCGTCGCCACCAGTGGTGATGTGCGAGGTGGTGATGCTTATGTCGTCTATTTGGCCGTAGCGCGCTGTGACGTCATGCATTACTTGGGGTACATATAGAGGTTTATCTAGTATGTCGCCGTAAAACGCAAATATGTGGCGCTCTAGGTCTGGCTCGCGCAAGTTTCGCAGAACATCTAGAAAGTGAGTAGTGTGGTCGCTAAGCTCGGTGTTGAGCTCTTTTTTGCGGTCGGTGTAAATAGTATCGTATTCGGGGGTAGGCTCGCTGGGCGAAAAGTATTCTGTAGACATATTTACATTATATCACAAAACTGCACAAATAGCAACTTTGAGCATAAGCGCATATAGTATATAATAACTAGTAATTATGGTTTTAGATAAACTCAAATCACTGCGAAACGTAGTTGAATCAGACAAAGACTACATAGTAGGGCTAGACATAGGCACGGAATTTGTAAAGGCGCTTATAGCGCGAGTAGATGGTGAAACATTAGAGATAGTCGGTGCTGGCCGCGCGCGCCAGAGTGTGAGTGACATGCATAGCGGTGCTATAGCAGACATAGCCGCTGTGGTGCAAAACTGCGAAAAGGCCTTAGCTACCGCCGAAGACGAGGCTGGCTTGCAAGCTAAGCGTGTAGTGATAGGGATAGCTGGCGAGCTAGTAAAAGGCGTGACAAACACCATAAAATACCGCCGTCCGCAGCCCGACAAGCCACTAG
>JAGQND010000080.1 GCA_020428265.1 Candidatus Saccharimonadota bacterium
TCGCCGTCAAATTCCGAAACCCTATCGCTATACTGGTTAAAAGTATCATAATACTTACTAGATAGCTCATCGGACTGCGCCGCAACTTTAGCCTGGTACTCTTTTACGCGTTCGTTATATTTATTTTGCAGATCCTGCAATTTAGCTTGGTCGTTCGCGTTATTATCATTTGCAACAATAACCACAAAAAACGACCCGATAGTACCAATAGCAAGTACAACTGCAATAATCCAAATACCAATTCTCTGGCTCTTACTTGTAGACATAATTCTCCCTCTCTGTTGTTTAATCTATTATATCAAACAATTATTTTTTTGTGGGAGTTGGCGCAAAGTAATCTTCTTCGATTTCGGTTTGCGTACGCCATACGCCAAGCGCAGTACCAACAGGCAATATATCGTGGTAACCTACAGCATCAGCCGCTCGCCTGATGAGTGAAGCTGGCCAACCATATAGCTTGATAAACTTCCATTCAAACGCTGCCCATTTATCTCCAAGTGGCACTACCACTGGTGGCTTAACAACCTTGTATGGCTTGAGTGCTTTATTCTGCTGCTTACGTTTAAAGTTTTTGCTTATAAACACCGCATCGTGCAGCGCTGTTTGCGCTAGCCCACTAAATGGAGTAAACGCATTATCACCAATCACATATATATCATCTTTGGTGCGCATATATTTATTCACCACTACTTTGCCATTAGGCGACAGCTCAAAATGTTTAGCATTAGCTGCAAAAAATGGATTATTTGCCACACCTGACGTCCATATAATAGTATGACTTGCGAGTGGCTTACCACTTACCATTAGCCCGTCAGCATCAGCCTCTTCAACTTTTTTAGCTAGCTGCACGCTCACACCAAGTTTTTTAAGGCGTTTTTTCACCTTCGCACTAGTAGTTTCACTCATGCGTGGCAATAGTCGCGGAGATGCTTCGATAAGAGTCACGCCCACACGCTTATAAGGCAAATGATACCTACGACGCAAACGACGTATATAGGTCCCGAGCGCAGATGCTAGCTCTACGCCAGTTGGGCCACCGCCTATTATCACATATTGTTTTTCTACTTCACGATTAACAGCCATTTCTTCATATAAGTGCTGCTTAAGCTCTCGTATCTCAGCTTCCGACTTTATACCGTAAGTATATTGGTCGAGTCCTTTGATACCAAAATACGTAGTGACAGACCCTAAGGCCAGAATTAGATTATCATAACTATAAGACGCACCGCTCTTGCCAGTGATAGTTTTGTCTTCAGGGTTTAGGGTTTCAACAGAATCTATCACCACCTCAATATTAAGCTTGTCTGCGAATACCGTGCCGAGTGGCACCCATGACTGCAAGTGACTATAGCCAGTTGCAGTACCATACAAAGCCGGATAATACTGAAAATCAGGCTTATCTGTAATGAGTGTTATTTTGTTGCTTTTGTTTTTTGCCAATTCAAGTGCAGCTTTTACACCACCAAAACCACCGCCAACTATAGTAAATTTCATCTTTATCCTTATTACGCTTATGATTTATTTCAAGTATACCACACTACGGCAACAGGTGGCTAAATGTCATCAGCAGCGACACTAGTAGCAAATCATACATAGAAAACTTAAACATACGACGTGCCCATTTTTCGGGCTCATTCGTGCCTAGTCCCTCACTCGCAAGTCGCATCCAGGCAAAGCCCACCACTAACATAACAGCCCCAAACACCCAGCCGGTATATCCGTAGAGTGTCAACGCTAAAGTACTTAGCACATACAGTAGCGTATACACATATATTTGAGTTATGGTTGGCTTTATGCCCACGACTACTGGCATAACTGGTATGTTCGCCTTGGCGTATTCTGCTCTACGATATATAGCTATAGAGTAAAACTCCGGGAACTGCCAGAAAAATAGTATCAAAAAACATATCACAAGCCCAGCGTCGACACTGCCAGACGCCGCCGCATATCCACCAGCTATAGGCAAAGCGCCTGACACACTACCCACTAGGGTACCGTGAATAGAAAGCCGCTTAGACAGAGCCCCGTACAGCCACACGTAAGTCACAAAACCAATCAAACCTATCGCCACAACTAGCATGTTTGTCCATGCGTACAATATACCCATGCCGACAAGCCCCAATATAGCACCATAAGAAACCATCGCCGCACCCGACACCAAGCCAACCACGCTAGGGCGTTTTTTGGTACGTTCCATCTTTGCGTCAATGTCTTGGTCTAGATAGTTATTTATCACACATGCGGCTGCTATCACTAGTGTGGTGCCCACTATCATAGCTGCGAACACCAGCCAGTCTATGTCGCCCCTAGCCGCCAAAAAGTAACCAGCACCAGCAGTAAGAACGTTCCCAAATAAGACGCCTGGTTTTGTTAACTGGTAATATACTTTTATCTTGTCTGACATTAAAACGCTAATTCGCTACGACTCGTCATGTAATTTTCTTTTTGAGTCGGAGACATCTGCATCATATTATAATTCATATTAGACAAAGCCCATATAGAACCGACCAAAACTATCATGAAAGTTCCGGCCATAAATATAAATGACGCGTTTTTTTGCTTCTCGGTAGCTTCGTCACCCAAGTGCAAGAAAAATACGAGCTGCACTACCATTTGAGTGACCGCTAGCACTAGTATAGCCACAAACACAAACTTA
>JAGQND010000081.1 GCA_020428265.1 Candidatus Saccharimonadota bacterium
ATTTATAGACGTAGTAAATGGCAATAGCTAATTATGGCGCCTGATTTACATTTACAGGGGTAATATGGTATAGTCATGGTATATGGAGAAATTTGGCGCAAGTAGCCCAAGCGAGCTACCAAATGATGCTATGACTGTCGAGAAAGCACAGTCTATTTTAGAAAACTTGTCTGACGAGGACGGGCAGGAGCTGCTGAATAGCTACCGCCGCGAAGCTGTGGGTGAGTGGACTCGCATAAACAATAGCTTTGCGGGGCTGTTTGACCGCTTGAACTTATTCAACGTGCGCGAGCTAACAACGTTTGACCTAGTGACGAGCATAGACGAAGATGGCACCGAAAACTACCTGCGTACTTGGCGCGACGAGCGAGGGTACTATGGCACGGCAGACCTAGTGCGCCGTGATGGCAAAATAGTCGCCCGCGAAAACCAGAGTCTACACAGCGATACTTATGAATATAGGTTTGGCCCCGATGAATCGCTAGTTGCGACCGTCAAAATCCGCGATGAAATATTGCCAGCAAGTGCCATAGCTCGCGAAGATAGCAATGGAAACTTGCATGCTGAACGCTCGCTATATGAATCTGCAGTGCTGGTGAGTGCGTTTGAAAACGCCGTACTGCCGCAGCTAAAAACTACTAGCCAAACTCTGCAGCGCTTGTGGCAAACTGTGCAAAGCATAGAGTTTAACAACTAAAATTAGGTATACTATATATATGACAAAACCAGTAATCTTGACTGGCCTACGGGCAAATAATAATTTAACACTTGGTAACTATTTTGGTGCGCTGCTGCCTATAGTGGAACTGGCGCACAGTCGCGCTAGCGAATACCAAGTTAATTTGTTTGTGCCCGACTTACATAGTTTCACTACCCCTATAGACCATTCGCAGCTGCAGGCACAAATAATGCACAATGCACGGCTATTTGCAGCCGCAGGCTTACCGCTAGATAGTAGCGACATATTACTGTACCGCCAAAGCTACGTACCAGCGCACAGTGAGCTTACCTGGATACTAGACTGCTTTAGTGGCGTGGGTGAAATGGGCCGCATGATTGAATACAAGGATAAATCAGCTAAACTTGGCGACGATCGTGTGAGTGTGGGGCTATTTAACTACCCAGTGCTGATGGCGGCCGATATATTGCTATATGGTGCCGAGTATATACCTGTGGGTGAAGACCAGCGCCAACACCTAGAATTTGCACGCGATATAGCTGAGCGCATGAACGCTAAATTTGGCGAGTTATTTACTGTGCCGCGACCTCTTAAAGACCAAGTGGAATTCTTTGGTAAGGGCCAGGCGCTACGCATAATGGACCTGGCTGACCCAACCCGCAAAATGAGCAAGAGCGACGATACCGGCAAGGGAGTAATATTCCTGACGGACGACCCCGCTGAAGCTGCCAAGAAGATTATGAGTGCTACTACAGATGACAAGGCTAGCGTGAACTACGACCCCAAAGAACAACCAGGTATAAGCAATCTGCTGCAGATACTAGCACTTTTGACCGGAGAGACCCTTGGTGACGTCACAGAGCGCTACATAGGCCAAGAGCGCTATGGTGACTTCAAAAAAGTGGTTGCAGAAGAGGTGCAAAAGTTCCTAAGTGGCTTCCAGGAGCGTCTAAATGCCGTGTCCGACGATGTCATATACGCCGCATTTGAGCGTTCTGAGCGCGCTGCAAGCGAACAGGCCGGCCAAACACTATATAAGGTTCAACAGGCTGTTGGACTGCGCCCAGAGGTTTAAAATGCGTTTAGATGCATATTTGGCTCAAACTTGGCCTGAAACATCGCGATCTACGTGGCAAAAACGCGTAAAAGCTGGCCAAGTGCTAGTAAATGGCGAAGTAGAGCTAAGTACTAAGCGTGAACTTGGCGAAGAAGACAAGGTGACCATAGAACTGCCTGCTGTGGTAACTCACGACGAAAAAACTCTGCCGATAATTTACAAAGACGACAATGTAATAGTCATAAATAAGCCTGTGGGAGTGCTAACTCACAGCAAAGGAGCGCTGAACGACGAGTTTACGGTGGCTGACTTTTTCCGCCGCTATACTACTAATAATTTAGACTCTAACCGTCCAGGTATAGTGCACAGGCTCGACCGCGACACGAGTGGCGTGCTAATAGGCGCGCTGAACGACGAAACCGCAAGCCTGCTAGGCAAGCAGTTTTCGGAGCGCAAGGCGAACAAAACTTACATGGCTGTGGTAGACGGTGAGCCTAAAATGCCCGAAGCGGTGATAGACCTGCCGATAGGCCGCAACCCTAAAGCGCCGAGTACTTTTAGGGTTGACCCCAATGGTAAATCTGCACAAACTACATATAAAGTGTTGGCGAGCAATGGCAAATATAGCTTGGTGGAGCTACGGCCCAAAACGGGGCGCACTCACCAGCTGCGCGTACACATGTCGCACATTGGCCACTCTATACATGGCGACAAAGTGTATGGCAAGCCGGCAGACAGGTTATATCTACATGCGGCCAAACTGGACATAACTATAGCCAAGGGTACGCGCATGCTGTTTGCCGCCGACGTGCCACCAGAATTTAGCAAAATGGAGTTCGCTAAGTGACTTTAGCTGACTTGGTGTTGCATGAACGCACTGGTCAATTGCTATC
>JAGQND010000082.1 GCA_020428265.1 Candidatus Saccharimonadota bacterium
CAATACCGAAAGATCCAGTTACTTTATCGGCTGTTGTTGGTGGTGGTTTGGGTATTTTGGTTATAGTTGGCTTACTGACTTATTACAAGAAGTGGGGTTACTTATGGAAAAATTGGTTTACATCGCTTGACGCCAAAAAAATAGGTATCATGTATTTGGTTGTGTCATTTATTATGCTGCTAAGGGCATTGTCGGATGCTGTAATGATACGCGCGCAACAAGCTATATTTGCAACTGATCCATCTTCGAGTCCTATTTCACCAGAGTTATTCCAACAGGTATTTACGGCACATGGTACTATTATGATTTTCTTCGTAGCGATGGGTATTATATTTGGTGTGATAAATATCATTATGCCTTTGCAGATTGGTGCTCGAGATGTAGCGTTTCCGTTTATGAACTCTGTTAGTTTCTGGCTGTTTTTTGCCGGTATGACACTTATGAATATTAGTCTTGGGTTTGGTGAATTTTCGGCTGCTGGGTGGTTGGCGTATCCTCCACTGTCTGGTATAGAGTATAGCCCGGGCACGGGAGTAGACTATTGGATATGGAGCTTGCAGCTTTCGGGTATTGGTAGTTTGCTGTCTGGTATCAATTTCTTGGTGACGATATATAAAATGCGTAGGCCTGGTATGACGCCTATGATGATGCCGATTTTTGTGTGGTCGGTAGTTGGGGCTATGCTGCTGGTTTGTGCAGTGTTCCCTATACTCACGGCAACACTCAGTATGCTTGCGCTAGATCGTATATTCGATATGCATTTCTTTACGAGCGACCTGGGTGGAAACCCTATGTTGTATGTAAACCTCATATGGGCGTGGGGCCACCCAGAAGTATATATATTAGTACTGCCGGCATTTGGCATATTCTCTGAAGTTGTGATGACATTTAGCCGCAAGCGATTATTCGGCTATACTAGCATGGTATATGCAGTTATGGCGATTGCGTTCTTCTCGTACGCAGTGTGGCTGCACCACTTCTTTACCATGGGTGCGGGCGCCAATGTAAATGCGTTCTTTGGCATCATGACTATGATTATTGGTATACCTACGGGAGTGAAGATATTTAACTGGCTATTTACTATGTATCGTGGGCGAGTGACGTTTACTGTGCCTATGCTGTGGTTTGTGGCTTTTGTGGTGACGTTTACCATTGGTGGTGTAACAGGTGTGATGCTTGCTGTACCGGCCATAGATTTTGTGGTGCATAATAGCTTGTTCTTAGTTGCACACTTTCACAATGTTATTATTGGCGGTGTTGTATTTGGTGCATTTGCTGGCTACACGTATTGGTTCCCTAAACTTACAGGTATAAAACTTCATGAAGGCTTGGGTAAGGCATCTGTGTGGATGTGGACAGTTGGGTTTTTCCTAGCGTTTATGCCGCTATATTTACTAGGATTTATGGGCGCAGTTCGACGCATGGACCACTACGATCCAAGTTTGGGTTGGCAGGGACTGTTTATAGTTTCTGGCGTGGGTGTAATGGTTATATTGCTAGGTGTTGGTTTTCAGGTTTTGCAGACTGCGTACAGCGTATGGCGCTTCAAAAAAGGTGATAAGGAATATGTGGCTGGTCCTGACCCTTGGGATGGTCGCACACTTGAGTGGTCTACGTCTACGCCGATTGCAGAGTATAACTTTGCTACTATGACACCCGTCAAGGAGCGCGATGCATACTGGGAGATTAAACAATCTCACGAGAAGATACCAGAAAAAGCAGAAGATATAGTACTGCCAAAGAATACTGGCTACGGGGTATTTATAGCGGGTGCGGCATTTGTGGCGGGTTTTGCAATAATATGGCATGTATGGTGGGTTGCAGTGCTAGGTGTGGTGGCTGCAATAATACTGGTGATTGCTGCTACACTACGCGAAGACACAGAGTATACTATAACTGCAAAGGAAGTGCTGGCTACAGAGAAAAAACTTAGGAGGCTAAAGGTATGAGTACGGTAACTGTAGCTGAAGAAAAAGAAATATTTAACAAAACGTCGATTGGTTTTTGGATTTACCTAATGACCGACTGTATGTTGTTTGGTAGTTTGTTTATAACTTTCGTCATACTGCGAGGTGCTACGGCAGATGGTCCTTCGGGGCGTGAGATATTTGACATGCCGATGGTATTGGCGGAGACCATGATACTGCTCGTAAGTAGCTTTACTTGTGGATTGGCGCTGCTAGCTATAAAGGCTAAAAAGGTGCGAAATATCCTATGGGCTCTTGCTGCTACTTATTTACTAGGCGTGGCTTTCTTGACTATAGAAATAAGTGAGTTTGTGGGGTTGATAAACGAGGGTAATGGTCCGAGTACGAGTGCATTCTTGTCATCATTCTTTACACTTGTGGGGACGCACGGATTTCACATATTTGTAGGTTTGGTGTGGCTGCTTACACTAGTGGCTGTACTATACAGAAAAGGCTTAACGGCTAAATTAACAAGGCAGCTTACGCTATTTGGCTTATTTTGGCACTTCCTTGATTTAATTTGGATATTTATTTTTACAGTTGTTTATCTCATGGGGGTTGCTATATGACATTAGGAAAATACA
>JAGQND010000083.1 GCA_020428265.1 Candidatus Saccharimonadota bacterium
GCTCATCGTATGATTTGCCTTCGGATTTTTTTTTTTTTTTAGATATTAAGTCCACAGTTTCTTTGTTGGAGTCGTGAACTTCTTCGCCTTTGGCTGCTTTTAAAGCCCTTTGGTGTTCATGATTTATGTTCATACTCTTTATGATGACTGCGTCAAAACCTTCTGGTCCGTACATGTCGTAGTCGTGCTCGATTTCGGCCTGTATAATTGCTTTACTGAATGGCATTTCGCCTCTGGCAAGGATTGCTTTTCCAAGTGCAAGGGTCCATTCGGCGCGTGATATACGGTTGGCTTCTTCGTAGCCGGGCGATCCGGTGTCTTTTATAGGGAAACGATCGTTTATGGTGCGCTGCGCAAGAGTACGCATCTCGGCGTCGCCAGATATAACTGCAGCGTCCATGACAGCGTACATTTGGTGAATACTAAGGTGTCCTAAGCGTTTATGTATGCGCTTGCTGGCGGTGTCGATGTCGTCTATGACCTCTGGATTGGGGTCTGGGTTGGTGATACCTTCGACTATGTCGGTGAATTCTTCGTTGATTTGGTATATGATTGTTGGGTCTTCGGCGCCGCGGCGTGAGTCTGCCTTGAGTAGGCGATGAAAGTCACGTTCGCGTGGCGACCGAGAGAATGTGTGTTTGATTCTTTCTAAGCGTCCCATGTTTCTAGCCTTTTGATGTTAAAAAAACCAAGCTTTGCTTGGCATCTAAGCGCGATAGTCGATTTTTGTGCGGCTCGTGTTTGTTTGTGACTAGTGTTTTCTACTACTGTTATCATTCGGTATAAAGCAATTGTGGCCCCAGTATATCAAACATAAGCGTAATTGTCAAGTGTTTTATGCTTATGTCGTCCCATATTTGTGAAGTTTAAGGGGTGGTGTATAATAAATTCTAATGGCAACTATACAAGACTATCGAAACGAACACCTTCGAAAACTATCGGAACTAAAAGAGCTCGGCGTAAATCCGTATCCGTCAGACGCGCACCGCACACACTTGGCAGGTAGTGTAGTGAGTGATTTTGATACCCTGGAGGGGCAAACTGTAACCGTGGCGGGCCGCATAGCGGGCTTGCGTAAGTTCGGTAAGCTTGCGTTTATAGTGTTGCAAGACAAATCTGGCAAGGTGCAGTTATTTTTGCATGGCCCAGATGTAGCGGAGCTCGATGCTGCTAGCGGTGTGCTGGGTATGAAGCAGCTAAATCTCCTCGACAGTGGCGATTTTATAGAGGCTACGGGGCAGGTGATACGCACCAAAACTGGCGAAATATCAGTTGGTGTGAAAACCTTACGCTTGCTAACCAAGAGTCTACGCCCGCTACCTGAAGAGCTCAGCGACAAAGAGCAGCGTATGCGTCGTCGCTATGTAGATATGGCGGTAAATCAAGATGTGCGTGAGCGTTTTGAGCGTCGCTCTACTTTTTGGCAGGCTACGCGCGACTATCTAAATGACCATGGATTTACAGAGGTAAACGTGCCCGTACTAGAGCACACTACTGGCGGTGCCGATGCTAATCCGTTTCGCACTCATATGGATGCGCTCGACCAAGACTTATACTTGCGTATAAGTCACGAGCTGCCGCTTAAGCGCTTGCTTGGTGCGGGGTTTGAGCGCGTATACGACATAGGGCCGCGCTTCCGGAACGAAAATTATAGCGACGAGCACTTGCCTGAGCATATAGCCATGGAGTGGTACTGGGCGTACGCCAACTGGCAAGATGGCATGAAGTTCATGGAGGATATGTACAAAACCGTGCTACAAAAAACTTTTGGCACTTTGCAGTTCAAGTTAGGCAATTTTGACGTAGATATGAGCGGAGAATGGGAAGTTTGGGACTACGCTACCGTGATAAAAGACTGCTACGGTATAGATGTATACGAGAGCTCGCTCGAAGATGTAAAAAAGGCGCTCACCGACAATAAACTAGAGGTAGAGCAGACCGAAAACCGCTCGCGTGGCATAGATAAGCTCTGGAAAAATATCCGTAAAGACGTGGCTGGGCCAGTATGGCTGATAAATACACCTAAGTTTATATCACCACTAGCCAAAAGTAGCCCTACTGACGACCGCGTAGTGGAGCGATTTCAGCCCGTAATAGCTGGTAGTGAGCTAGGCAATGGCTTTAGTGAGCTTAATGACCCTATAGACCAGCTAAATCGTTTCGTGGAACAGCAAAACATGCGTGACGCTGGCGACGATGAAGCTATGATGCTAGATATAGACTACATAGAAATGCTTGAATACGGTATGCCGCCAGCTTGTGGCTGGGGCTATAGTGAGCGTGTGTTCTGGATATTCGAGGGTGTCACGGCGCGCGAAGGTGTGCCATTCCCGGCACTGCGTCATGAGCTCGATGAATCGACCAAAGATATCTACTCCGACATAAATATAGAATAGAGCATAAAAAATCCCCCGAGTGGGGGATTTTTGTTGGCATTTATCGTAAGTGGGGTGGTAGCGGCTTTTTGGTAAATGTTGAGCCATCAGACCCTTGGTATGTTGTGCTACCGTCTGGGTTCTTGGTTCGGTTGTAATTTATCAAGA
>JAGQND010000084.1 GCA_020428265.1 Candidatus Saccharimonadota bacterium
GTTTGGCTGGTGTTAAGTTTACTTTTTTGCGGTACCAGGTAAACGATGAATCTACTGGCGACTCAAAGCCAGCCATGGGTGCGCGTATGGGGCCGCCTACAGATGCTGATGCTATTTGTGTTTTACTATCAAAATCACCAAATCCTTTTATATTGCCCACGTATACGTATGTGTGAGTGGAATTGATAGCTACGTCACCTGGTTTGCGGTCACCGGCATCCGTCGAGCTGATTCTTTCCCAGTTTGCGTCGAGCCATTTTTGTTGAATTAAAGTGTAGCCGCCTTTGCCGTTGTAGTTGTAGCCTTTGTCGAATCCACTGTCTACTATAAGAAGTGTTACGAATCCGCCGCAGTCGTCGCCAGGTATTGCTATACCACCTACGTAACGTCCTTCGCTACGAGCTTTTGCCACTGCTGCTGCATAGGCTGGTTTTTGGTCGCTAGCGCTCACGTTGCGGTTCGGAGATTCGTCTAGGTCATTTCTGCTACCCTTGATATTTTTAGACCAAGCGTACTGTGAGACTACTTTTTGTATATCACCACTGCCGTAGCCATTTGCTACACAACTACCCTGCTCTAGGTCTTTTGTAGCGCTGTCTGTGTAGTCGGTTGAGCTAGATAGTAATTTTACGTCGCTAGTACTGCCGGCTAGTGCTGGCGCATCGCTATACATTGTGTAAAATTTCTGTGCGTTACCGCCACGATTATTTACCACTGCCGCACGTGAGTCGGCCGAACTTTCGTAGCCATCATGTACCACCACTGCAGCCTCTACTGGGTTACTCGTAGCTTTTAGGGCGTTTACTGTTTGCGGGTAACTTTCACTCATCTCTTTCCATGCGTACGATAGTTGTCCACCTAGGTCAGTTATATCCACGCCAAGTCTAGCTGTTTCTTTTACGAGTCCTTGTTGCCTACCGCCCGATGTCCATTGAGCTAAGCCGAAGCCTACGCCCGATGTTGGTGTGAATCCTGAGCCAGGAGTGGCGTGCCCTCCGCCTTGTATGATAGTTGGGTCTAGTCCACTTTCCGCCATAAAGTTTCCGGCTATGCCACTAGCTTGCGCGAGCGTAAGGCCTTGTTGCATGAAGAATGTTAGTATTTTTTCTAAATTATCTTTGCCGCTTAGCGTTACGTAGCCAGTAGCTGCGCCGCTTTCACACCTAGGGTCGTACCAAAATATACCGTTGCCCGAGTAGAATGTTTCGTCGTACGTAGCTGCGGCTTGCACTGTATTTACAAAAAATGCAGCGCTAAGAATGCTTGCCATTATAAGTGCGGCGAACTTGTATATCATACGCTAGCCTCCGGCAAGGTTTTGGCTGCTCGTATAAAAGGAAGTGGGTCTATGGGTGTTCCTCCGCTTAGCGGTGAACCTTCGTATATTTGAAAACTTAAGTATGCTGCGTCGTCGAATGTTCGGTTGCTACCTATTGCGCCTATTTGTTGCCCGGCCGCCACTTTGTCGCCAGGTTTTACGTATACGCCGTCATTTGCCATGTGTCCATATACGGTGCTTATTTTTTTGCCATCTATTTCATGTTCTATTACTATCCAGTTACCAAAGTCCGTTTCGGTGTTCATGATATTTGCCGGGCCTGCCGCCATAACTGTACCACTATATGCTGCAAAAATAGGCTGTCCATATGCGGCTGTAGAGTTTTTCTTGCCAAACGTTATGCCGTTTTTGTCGGTTTTTGTGCTACCTTCGCCGAATTGTGTAGCTATAGGAACCGCGGCTTGAACTGGGTACGACCAGCCATTTGTAGCTACGGGGTTTTTGGTGCTATCTGCAAACCCGCCACCAATTCCGCCAGTGATACTTGTGTCGTCTTTATCCATGCCCTCTTGTAGACTTTTATCCATGGTGTATACGCTAAAGTGGCTATTTAATTCTTTGTATTCTGGCTTCAAGCAATTGCTACCATCGGCACTTTGTGGGTTTTCTATATTCATCTCACCCCAGCCTTCAGTACGGTTTACGCATTGTTCTAGGAATTTTACATAGTTCCAGTCGGCACCATTGTCTTTAGCTTCGCCGCTATCGCTATCAGGGTCTATATTTCCGGTGTCGGCCATCCACCTGGCATTTACGAGCGGATCCATGTTTAGTTGCTCGGTGCTCATGTAGTAGCGCACTTCGCAGAATGGCCCAGCGTCTATACCTAGTGACTTATACATCATGTCGTTACAGTGCCCGTAGTAGTTACTCTGCAGAGCGCCGGCTTGAGGCTGCAGGGCGCCGAATATTGACTTTGGTACAAATGCCAAAGTGTTTAATACTGCCGCTGAGCCACCACTGGATGCCCTATATACAGTAGGTGTTACTGCGAGTAAAGCGGAACCTAGGAATGAATAGGGGTTGTTTATGTCTAGCGGTGTGCTGGCTGCATTATAGCGTTTTATGCTAGCGTAATATTCTGCGGTTTTGTGGTTTTCGTACGCGTAATCTTTGCCAGCGCCTGTAGTTACCGGTGTCATGGCGCGTTTTTGAGATATACCATCATTAAGCCCGGCCATACCTACGTACGAT
>JAGQND010000085.1 GCA_020428265.1 Candidatus Saccharimonadota bacterium
CGTCACGTGGTATGGGCGGAAAAGTGTCTACTAGTACTAGCGCTTCGTCGTCAATATTGACATGAAAATTAGGCCCTATGGCGTCCATGGGTGTGTGTAATTTACTGCCTTCGTAGGTGCGCATATCGGCAATCTTGGCAAGGGTGAGTTCGAGTGCTGGCATACGGTCGGCTCCAGATATAGTTTGTAAGTTTGGGTTGTTATCTAGGGCGCTGATTGTTTGTACTGCTACGGTGCCGTTTTCGGCGGGAAGGGTATTTATATCTAGCAGCTCAGGAACATCGACAGGTTCTTGGGCTAGGTCGCTATAGTATTTTTCGGTATCGTTTATGAGTTTTTGGGCAAACGCAGGCTTATAGGTACGAAGTGTTGTTTTGACAATCGTACTAGGAGTAAATTCGACATTAGTATTGTAACTTGTTCGCATTTAATTACATTTTAACACATATTTTGATATAAGTCAATACATGTCTAACTTAAATAGGTTATAGTTGAGACTCTATGTGTGTCTTTAGCTCCTTGGCTACAGATGGGTCTGTGCTTAGTAGTGCTATTTCTGCAGTGCCGAGACGCACTCCGGCGTTTACGAAATTATGGCTGCCGATCATTGATACCGAGTCGGTGATGAGTACTTTGGCATGTACAAAGCGAGCGGTGGTTGGGCGATTGTATACTACTTTTGAGAGCTTAAACGTAGTAAAGTGAGCCAAGGTTAATATTCTATTTATTGAGCTAAAATTTGTTGGTCGATTGCTAAGTATTGTGAGTGCGCGCCCGTGTTTTGCTGCAGATTCTAGCGTACGTAGTAGTGCGCCATATGGTGGGTATTGCAGCGTTATGTATATATTATTTTTTGCATGTTTTATGATTTTTAGTGCGCGTTTTTCTATTTCTGACTGGTCCCGCACGCCAGTGTCTATCATGAGTGTCGTTTTTGAATCTAGCCGCGTTACTATGTCGCTGCGGCCAAGTGCAGTCAGCACGTTACTAAGTTTTGCGTCAGAAATTTTAGTGATAGCTTGTTTGATAATTTTAGTGAGCTTGGCGTCGCGTGGCCGCAGAAACATGGCATCTATTTCGTCGGGGTCGGTGAGGTTACAGCCGCCTATAAATACGTCGTTGCCAAGCACAGCAAATTTAATATGCGACCGCCCAGCTACCGGCACAGAAAACCTGCGCTTAGGCTGGTTTGTTACTATTACTTTGCCGCCATTTTGTTCTAGGTCGTGCAGTAATTTATACTTTAGTTTAAATGCTTTGCCGTGTGGATTCGCAATGGATTTTTTATACCATAGTGGTCCAGGTGCTAGGCCATCTGGGTAGGTTAGGGCAAAGGCGTCTACTATAAATGTAACATTTGCACCGCGCTCTGCAGCACTGGCAAGGCTAACTAAAAGTTTATGTACGAGCGGGTATTTTGGCTTGAAACCCATAGTAGCTACGGCTATGTAGTCACCAGCTTTTGCTTGCTCGGCAAAGTCTATGATACTTTGTACGTATTCGGTCCTGGTATAGCAAAGCTTTTGTGAGTTAGTTAACATATATTAAGTATTATACCGCCACGCCAACTAAGTGGCCTATGGCATACGTGATGGCCATGGCTAGGCCGCCGCCAATAAGTACACGTAGCGCGGCTCGAACTTTGCTGCCGCCACCTAAGTATGCGCCTATGCCGCCAGATATAAACAGTGCCATAAGTGATGCTATAGTTATGACCACGCCACCTGATTCTTGGGTGGCAAGTATGGCTGCAATGATAGGCACGAATGCTCCTGTAGCGAAGGCTGCGAATGATGCTACTGCTGCCTGTATTGGGCTTGCAAGCGTTGAATCGTCTATGCCGAGTTCATCTCGGGCGTGCGCGCGCACTGGGTCTTTTTTGTGGAGTTGCTTGGCTACCTGCATGGCTAGTTTCTCGCTGAGCCCACGTTGCCTGTATATCCAGGCTAGCTCTTCTAGTTCTTCTTCGGGGTGTTTGGCTATGGAGCGTTTTTCTATGGCTATGTCGCTCAGCTCGGAGTCGCGTTGTGAACTGACCGACACGTATTCGCCAGCCGCCATAGATAACGCGCCAGCCATCATACCGGCTAATCCGGCGGTCAAAATTGCAGCGTGGTTTTGGCTGGCTGCAAGTACACCGAGCATTAGGCTAGACGTAGAAACTATGCCGTCGTTGGCACCAAGTACAGCAGCGCGTAGCCAATTGCTGCGGTGCGATGTGTGTAGTTCGTGGTGAGGGCTAGGAAATTGCGCCATATATCATATATATTATACGCCAAAGTGCTTGCGCGTGCTCGTAAAACCCGACCCTGTGGCCGGGTTGCAACTTACAAGTCGAGTCTACTACGCGAGTGCTTGTTTTAGGTCGGTGATTATATCGTCGGCCGCTTCTATACCTATAGAAAGTCGTATCAATTCTGGCGATACGCCTGCTAGCTTTAGGTCTTCTGCTTCCATTTGACGGTGCGTGGTAGACGCCGGGTGG
>JAGQND010000086.1 GCA_020428265.1 Candidatus Saccharimonadota bacterium
CGCCGGACTCTTTTTGAGAGTCGTAAGATATGCATTGTCTTGCATATTATTTAGATGAGAATTCAAACCCGAAGTTAGAAGTGCGCCAAACACCGCTATACCTATAGTTGAGCCGAGACTACGGAATAATTGACTCGAACTAGTAGCCGCACCAAGTTCATGTATGTCAAATTCATTTTGCACAGCAAGTGTCATGACAGGCATCACAACACCTAGACCAAGCCCAAGAAGCACCATTATGACAGCTTCGTATATATACGGTGTATTTGGGTTAAGTGTAGTTAACCCAAGAAGCACCATTATGACAGCTTCGTATATATACGGTGTATTTGGGTTAAGTGTAGTTAACATAAATATCATCACAGTCGCCACAACTATACCTACTTGCATAAATATTTTATAGCGGCCGGTCTTAGCTATTACCTGGCCCGAAGTTATAGAAGAAGTCATAATACCTGCAATCATAGGTAGAAGCATCAGACCAGACTCTGTAGGCGTAGCTCCAAACACCTGCTGATTAAACTGGGTCAAGTACAGTATTGAACCCAGGAACGCTGCACCGAAAAATGTCATAGTGCCAGTAATCAGCACGTAGTTACGATTTTTGAAAAACGAAAGTGGCAAAATAGGCTGTTTGGCACGACGCTCGACATACACAAACCCTAGAGTAGCCGCAGCTACAATTGCGTACATGATAACGCGTAAGCCCACTAAACTTAGCCCAGTGCTATCTAGTAAGCCCTTAAATATCTGTTCGGTATTATCGATAGCTAGCACAAATATACCTAGCGCTATAGTGAGCAATGTCGCCCCTTTGTAGTCAATAGACGGCTTGCCTGCGTGTTTGAGGGATGGACAAAATATAGCAATAGCTATAAACGCCAAGATACCAATTGGTACATTTATCCAGAATGTCCAGCGCCAACTAGTGGTAAAACCTGCTATAAGATGGGGGTCGGTAAGCCAGCCGCCAAGCAGCGGACCAACAACCGAACTAAGACCAAATACTGCACCTATAAAACCCTGCCAGCGCCCACGTTCGCGAGCCGAAAAAAGGTCGCCAATAATGGTAAAGGCGTTTGCTGTTATAATACCGCCGCCGATACCTTGAATAGCGCGCCATAATATTAGTTGGTCGACAGTTGCGGCCGTACCCGAGAAAAGCGACCCAACAACAAACACCGCAACACCAATAAGCAACAATATACGACGACCAAATAAGTCGGACATTTTACCGGCAATCGGCACGGTGATAGTTGTTGTGAGTAAATATGCCGTAACAATCCAGCTCAGCGAATCGAACGCATTGAATTCTTCGACTATCCTACCGAGAGCTGTTGCAATAATTGTCTGGTCTAGCGCAACCAAAAACATACTCGCCATAACAGACGACATAATGATCACCTTGGACCTTAGAGATAAATGATGATGCATAAAATGCAAAAACCTTTCTGTTTTTAGTTATCTTTGGTTGTTTTCTTGAACTCGCGAAAATCTTCAATTTGATCTTTCATTTTGGCAATCAAACTCTCTAGCATATCCTCTTTAAGGAATACAACTCCGCCCTTGCCAGCATTGGCGACGTATAGTTTATCGCCAGTTTTAATACCAAGCTCATCGCGAGCATCGGCGGGTATAACCACTTGTCCCTTAGTGCCAACCGTGGCTACGCCGTATAGTTTTTTCTTTCCGTGATGCATAAAACAACCTTTCTTGAATACATCATATCAAAAGTATGAAAAGTATGTCAAGTTATACACTGGTAACTACATAAGTGGATTGTTCGAAGGTGGATTTGCAGGTGGGTCAACAGGCGGTTGGCTAGGCTCTGCAGGTGGCTGTACAGCACCTACTGTAGGTGTACTTGAAACTGTAGGCTGAGGATCGACTGATTGAACTGGCGGCACCGTAGGCTGAACCACGGGCGTAACACTAACTACTTGATTGGGCACACCCGGTACCACTGGAGCCACTGTACCCTGCGCTACGCCAGCCACGTATACATTGTGCTTCTTCTTGTGTAGTACTATAGCAGCCACCGCACCACCTATCACTACAAGCAGTGCCACAACTCCTATTACAACCGGTACTACCGGAAAGTCCTTTACATCTAGACCTTCGTCTATACGCTTTTTGGCAGTCGCACTAAATTCATCTACTTTGTTGTGGAACGGATACAGCTCCTTCACTTTGTCAAAATTCTTGAGTGCCTTAGAGTAGTGAGCTGTATAGAAATATCCCATGCCCTCTTCCCACTCAGACTGTGTTTCACTAGTGCCTTCTATATTTATAGACTTCTTGGCAGCCAAATCCTTAAGGTCTTTGATGTCCCGTACGTAGTTATACGTGCCGTCACCCTGTCCACCGCCGTCAGCCGTATATGTTGCAAGTCCTACAACATTACCGTTGTCTGCAAATACTGGGCCACCGCTATTGCCGTGCCCTATAGTCGTAGCCGTTTCTATTAATTTATTCTT
>JAGQND010000087.1 GCA_020428265.1 Candidatus Saccharimonadota bacterium
TGGCAGCGATTGTAGGATATTACGTGCTGGGTGTGGCTGTTGTGAGTACGGGTGTGTTTGAGCGCAGCCAAGCAAACCCTGTACATGACTACATATACTGGCTGGGCGGCACTAAGCTGCTATGGCTGTGGCCTTTGTGGCTTGTACTTTGGCTAGCTGTGTGGCCGTTTAGCGCTATGTTGTGGCCGCACTACGCGCCACGCACCAAACGTTACTGGGGTAGCAATAACCCTCCTCGTAATTGAGGAGGGTATTTAAATTTCATAAGCATACTTTTTATGCAGATTCTACTTCGGAATCTTTTGGAGCTTCAATTTTGAGTGATGTGTTGTATTCAATTGAGCCAATAACCTCGTAGCTATCAGTTTTAGTGCTGTCGTCTGAGCCAAACTGTGGTAGATCAAGGTTGGTTTTGAGGCCTAATATTTTGCCACCTTTGATATATACACGTGCAGATACTTCATTGTTCTTACCAAATATTTTGTCTAGGTTTACTACGGTTTTGCCTACTTGTTTTTTGCCTTCGTCGCTTAGTGCATTGTTGACGTTTGCTAGGAATTTACCGTAAGCATCTTTGCTGACTGTTATACCAATTTCTTTAACTTTTTGGTCTTTAAATGTAGCGTCTACTGCTTCTTTCCCGATTTTGAATATCTGTGCTTTTTTGGCTTCGTCTACATATGTAGTAGCATCTTTGCTGTTGAGACTTAAGTTCGGGGATATGGTATTTAAGAAGTCACCAGCATCATTCGCATCTTTGCTATCAGTGTCGTCTTCTCCTGTCGTTAGCTGCCATTTTTTGTTTGTTGAGTCTTTTAGTTGATCGTTTAGCATTTTGTCGGTAGACGACATAGAGGTAATTTTGGAGTAGTTTTTTCGTGAGTCGCCACTACCAATATACATAACATCCATGTCCAGTTTTACCTTACCATACGGGGTGTCTATTGATACGCCCTTTACTGTCCCTTTGCTGCCATCTACTCCCTTGGCGCCAGGTGTACCTACGCCGGTTGCAGATATCTCGGTGTCACCCGACTTAGCTTCTACGGAAACGGCAATTTTACTGTCAGAGGGTAGAGATATATTATTTTTGAGTGCTTGGTAATAAGCTTCTTCGGGCGTGAGTGGCTTTAAGAACACAAACGCCGCTACACCTGCCGCTACGACTAGTACTAGTGCAGCGCTTAGTATTGCTATGAGCTTGAGTGGACTTTTGCTAGCGCCGGGTGTTGAGCTTGGCTGCGGTGCTACAGGTGCGCCTGGAATTGGAGGTGTACTAGCTGGCGCGGGTGCCGGTGAGTCTAGCGGATTTGGGGCAGCTGCCGGCACGTCTGCTGGTGGAGCTATGGGTTCTGCTGCGGGGGTTGTTACATCTGGCGCGGGTGTATCGAACTGTGGTGCTGGTGTTTCTGGCGTAGGCTGAGGCGCATCTGGTTGTGGTGCTGGGTTAGGGGTGTCCGAGTTATTTGGTTCTAGGGGGTTGTTGTCCATATATTCTCACTATATTTAAGTTAAACTTCTTAAGCTTATTGTAGCATATGGCAGATTGTGAGCAGTGTTATTTATTGGCGCACGAGGCTTACGGCGTTTTGTATCATATCCTCTAGTGTGTCTACTATGGCTACATTTGGCGCGTCTTGGGCAAAGCGACGGCGTATGTAGCGAGCATTGCCAAAGCCTTCTTCTATGCCAACTGCTAATTTGGCGTTTTCGTACTGGTGCTTCATTTTCCACTCGGCTAGTTCAAAACGTGTAGTTTGAGCATATGCGCGACCGGGTGTTTCTACTGCTTGAGCCGCAAGCCAAAATGCTACCACGCCGCTATTACCGGCTGCTCTCAAAAAGTGAGTTTCCCAGTCAACTTGTTTTTCGTATACAAATTCACCTTCGGCGTAATCTTTGCGGGGTGAGGCAACTACTATATTAGGGTCTATATCATGAATCATCTTCGTGGCTTCGCTTTGCCAATCTGGCGCACCCTGTATGGGCCCAGCTAGAAATATCACAGGTTCGGTTGTTTCTGCAATTTCTGGAGGCTGAAGCAATATTCGCTCGGTCATATTTTGATTATAAAGCATAAGGTTAATGATTTCGAGAGCCCTCTATGACAAAGTAAAATCCCCTATAATAGGTAATAGGGGATTTTACTTTGGTGCGGGCGGCGAGAATCGAACTCGCATCGCTTGCTTGGAAGGCAGGCATATTAGCCATTATACGACGCCCGCGTGACTCTATGTATTATATCAGAAATGTGTGGTAATATAAGCTTAAGGATAAATAAAAATACAGATATGGCTAATTTAAACCAATTTATAGACCCAGATTTAACTGCAAGTGACGTAACTCATAGCTCTGCCTATGGCCAGGCTGCTGGCGGTGGCGGACTCGGTGGTCTAAGTATGGAAGCACGGCGACAAAAGCTTGGACAACCACGCGTAGTCGGTGCATATGCTCAGTCTAAACTAG
>JAGQND010000088.1 GCA_020428265.1 Candidatus Saccharimonadota bacterium
TTGCGCCTTGGCCGCGTTGCCAAGCAGTAGATGATCTGCGGGACTCCCAGGAAGTTCTGCAAGCCCAGCATGACCACAAACCAGACCTTTTCACGCCGTTCGGCCGCGCGCCACATTGCAAGTGCGGTCCACGTCAGCTGCCACAATGCCGCCGCAATAATTAGCAGCAACATACCAATCGACGGTGGGGCCGTCTCAAGCCCATTACTCATGCCACTCCTCGGGTAGTAGGTATAAATATTATACCATAAATAACAAGACAGGATGACGCTTCGATGTTATAGCTATTCTAGCTATAACATCGGCTATACACTGTACAAATCGTAGATTTGACAGTGTGCGAACCTGGCTCGAATCCTCCTTTTCTGCGAAAAGAAAATAGTTCAGGATATAAATACCCTGAACTATTTTCTCCTGGCGGAGAAGACAGGATTCGAACCTGCGATGAGTTGCCCCATACACGCTTTCCAAGCGTGCGCCTTCAACCACTCGGCCACCTCTCCACTAACAAATTATTATAGCAGACTGAGTTTTTACCTGTTTTTTCAGCTGTAGTAAATAATGTAACATAAATCATTGTTGCTAGTGGTTGATATAAGTGTTTGAGCACACCTATAATAGGTACAATGCCAAGTGCTAAAACGCCACCAGTTATAAATCTGCGTGGCCTTGTTAAAAGATATGGACAAGGCGACGCCGAACACACCGTACTAGACGGTCTAAATCTCACCATCGACAAGGGTGAGTTTATAGCTATTATGGGGCCCAGCGGGTGCGGCAAAACCACCCTACTAAACATACTTGGCCTACTAGACGATAGCGACGAAGGTGCATACAAACTAAACGGCAAAAACGTCGAAGAGCTATCGAGCGCCAAGCAGGCCAAAATACGCTCGCGCGACATAGGCTTCGTGTTCCAAAGCTTCAACCTTATACCACGACTAAGTGTTATAGAAAACGTCGCGCTACCACTCACCTACCAAGGCACACACAAAACCAAGCGCCTAGAAGCAGCTAGCAAAGTACTAAAAACTTTTCACCTGGGCGAACGCGAATACTACATGCCGTACCAACTAAGTGGCGGCCAAACACAGCGCGTAGCTATAGCTCGTGCACTAGTAAACAATCCGTCTATAGTGCTGGCCGACGAACCTACCGGCAACCTAGATAGCCGCTCATCGCATGTGATTATGAGCGAGCTTGCCGAGCTACACGAGCAAGGCAACACTATAATTATGGTGACACACAACCCCGACCTTACCAGCTACGCCAGCCGAGTAATTCACATGCTAGATGGCAAAATAGACCGCGACACCAAAGCGCCTCGCGTCAAAAAACAAACTGCCGCCAAGCGCCCGCTCAGTGGCAGCCGCAAAGCTAAAAAGGACTCTAAATAATGCCATTTTTAATCAAAAATCACTTTGAAAATGCCTACGATTCACTCAAAAGCAACCGTATGCGCACCACACTCACTATCCTAGGCGTGGCTATTGGCGTGGCGAGTATAGTGGTAATATTGTCGCTCAGTGCCGGCGCTTCGTCGGTGATAAAAAGCCAGGTTAGCGAAATTTCTGGTGGCGTAGGCATAATACGACCGGGCTCGCCTACTCGCAGTGTACAAGTAAACAACATCACTTCTACCCTAGCCGGCAATCAATACCTCAGTAGCCTCACCGCTGCGGATGTAGACGCAGTGTCTAAAGTACCAAACGTCAGTGCCGTAGCGCCCATGATGCTCATAGGCGGTGGCGTAAAAAGCAGCACGCACAACCCCGACACAGTGTCGATAGTTGCTACCACCCCAGAATTGCCAAAAATCGTTAACCTTCCGCTAGACACAGGCCAGTTCATAGACTCCACCACACGGCGCGACACGGCCGTAATTGGCTCGCAACTAGCCATAGATTTATTTGGCACACACCAAGCCGTCGGCCGTACATTTACCACCCATGGCGCGGATTTTACCGTAATAGGTATATTACGGCCACTCAACAACCCCATTAACTACAACCACATAGACTTCGATCACACGGCCATAATAAGCCTCGATAGTGGCAAAGAATTCAACCAAGGTATAGTTTCGCTGCAGCAAATAAACTTCAAAACAGACAAGGAATCACAACTAGAACAAGCCGTGGCGCAAATCGACAAGGCCGTAAAAGCCAATCACAACGGCGAAACAGACTACGAAATAGTGTATGACGGCTCACTAGCTGACCCTACCAACGAATTATTTAACACCGTAGCGGCCACGCTTACAGCAGTAGCCGCTATATCACTAGTAGTGGGCGGCATAGGCATCATGAATATCATGCTTGTAAGCGTCACCGAGCGCACCCGCGAAATAGGTGTCCGCAAAGCCATAGGCGCTTCAAACGCCCACATCACCTGGCAATTCCTCATAGAATCACTCGTCATGAGCGTAGCCGGTGGCCTACTGGGCTACATAGCCGGGTACTTC
>JAGQND010000089.1 GCA_020428265.1 Candidatus Saccharimonadota bacterium
AAATGGCACAGGTGTTTAAAGAGGAGCAATATGCTGGGCGCGATATACGTATGGTGCTTGAAGCTTATGTAGGTGAGGCGCAACTACGTGACATGGATGCCGTGGAGCCATCTTATGCGAAGACGTTTAACTTTGGGCGTATGCTACTGGACTGGAATGCGCGCAACCACAAAGTGCAGCTAGATTACTACTATAGTCGTTTGCATAAGTCTGCTGTGGGTAACCAAGTGAACGGCAACCACGACAATACGCGTGTGGCCACAAGGCTGGGTGACAAGCGAGCGCGTGCGGCATTTGTGATAAATCTGTTTTTGCCAGGCATGACGTTTATATATAACGGTGAAGAATTGGGGTTGCATGATGCATATGTGCCGCAAGAAAAGCTGCTAGATGAACTGGGCTATCGCGACCCTGAACGCACGCCAATAATATGGGACGATACTGCACCGAATGCTGGGTTTAGTGATGCACCAGATGACAAGTTATGGCTGCCGGTTAATAGCAATGACCTGCATTTATCTCTTACGAAGCAGCGTCAAGATTCTAAATCATCGTTTAATTTGTATGTGAGCGCACTTAAAATCCACCAAGATTTGCATGCCGTGCAGCATGGTGTGTATACGAGTTACTATACCGACAACGACCATGTGTTGGTGTACGGCCGCACGAGCGATGACAGCCAGGTGGTGGTGCTTGCGAATTTTTCGGACCATGAGCAAACAGTGCGAGTGTCTGATAGCCCGTTTGTGGTTGGCGAAATTGCTGTGTCGAGTTTGAGTGTGGCGGACGACCTGCGTGACGTAGACTTGCGTGCGGGACTATTACTTGCGCCGCATGAGGCCGTGGTAGTGGTACCACGAGCACCTGAGAGCTAGCTGTGCTATAATAGATTTAAATCATGAGTAGGTCTATGAAAATAGCCATGATGGTGAGGTCTTATATACCAGCACCTCGCCCGAAGGATATGATATACGCACCTATAGATCTAGCTGTAGCGATAGCCAAAGGGCTTGGCAGCAGGGGTCACAAGGTAACTCTCTTTGCTCCACTTGGCACAGAAGTTTACGGCGAAAACGTAACCGTAGAAACTACCAACCTGCGCCCACTTGTCGAGAATCAATCACAGTTTGCGGCTTTGCTACAAAACACAGATGCGCTCATACATGAAGTACCGGGGCTATGGGATAGGCATATGGCCACCGAGATGTTTTGCCGTGCCGATAAAAAGGAATTCGATTTGCTGCATTTTCACCACCCAGAAGTTGCACTTTCTGGTGCGGTGCAGCACCCAAAAATACCTACGGTTTATACACTCCACGACCCTATTTCGGCTATAAATAAAGAATTGTTCGAACTGTTTTCGAGTGCTAATCAAAAGTTCATAGCTATATCCAACAACCAAAAGCGTGATGCGGCAGACTTGCCATACCTGGGCAGGGTGTACAATGCAACCGATATAACGCGGTTTGAATATTCTGATGAGCCCGAAGACTACTTGCTGTTTGTGGGACGCATAACTCCAGAAAAGGGTGTGAAAGAAGCTATACAGGTGGCCAAGGAGAGTGGTAATCGGCTACTTATAATTGGCCCCGTGGCGCATGACAAACAGGGTTATTTTGACCAATACATAAAGCCAGAGCTTGACGATAAAATACTTTATTTGGGATCGATGGAGCAAGACCAGCTGCCGAAATACTATCAAAAAGCTAAGGCTCTGCTGACGCCAGTGCAATGGGAAGAGCCGTTCGGCCTAACTACTATAGAATCTATGGCTTGTGGCACGCCAGTGATATCACTGAATCGCGGTGCGGCACCCGAAATTATAAATGACGGCAAAACTGGCTACATAGTAAACAGCATAGCCGACATGGTAAAAGCTGTGGGCAAAATAGATAAGATTAAGCGTCGTGATTGCCGCACGCATGTGGCTAGGAAGTTTTCTATAGAACATATGGTGTCTAACTATGAAAAGGCGTTTTTAAAAATGCTTGATGACAAAAATACAACACCTGTAAAATACGACCACACACTAAAGACTGCCATGAAAAAAGTTCGCCAAGTGCTACCTAAAATTACAACTAGAAAGGTGAAATAGTATGGAGAAATCATTTCGTCCGTGGGACAAAAGTGTGTTGTACCAAGTTTACCCTTGGTCTTTTAATGAAGATGAGCAGCGTCAGCCGCAGCTGGGAAATGGGTCTATAAAAGGCATGACCGAAAAGTTGCCATACTTGGTAGACCTGGGTGTAGATGCCGTGTGGGTGTCGCCACCATACCAGGGGCCTATGCGTGATGCTGGCTATGACATAAGTGATTTTAAAAGCATACACGAAAGCTTGGGCACTATGGAGGACTTTGACGAGTTTGTAGCTGAATGTCATGTAAATGGCGTGAGGGTGATGCTGGATTTTATA
>JAGQND010000008.1 GCA_020428265.1 Candidatus Saccharimonadota bacterium
TATTACCTATGGTGACGCCTGAGCGGCGGGTGTGCCGCTACTGGATGTTCCCGTATCCATTACTAATCCTGGCACTAACCATTGTACCACCGCTAGCAAAAACACATACACTATTAAGCCTATTACTATATCTCGTATGCGACCTTTGGCCTCTGTCACAGCACCGGCGTTATCACTCGCACTGGCGTAGCGGAACGAGGAGTAGGCTATACCACCCACAGCACCTATACCCACTAGCACTGTAAGAGCTTGTAGGCCAATCCTTAACACACAGCCCAACACCTGCATGCCACTAAACGGACCGTTGCTACCTGGACAGTCTTTTTCACTACAAGAAAGTAGATTAACACTCGCCGTTCCACAAGTTTCAAAGTCCTCTTTGGCATGTTTATTTACGGTTGTATTAGGGGTTGTGTCATTTGGGTCGGCTGGTGTTTTTGGTGCTTCTTTACATGGTGCCCTGTCATTTATTGTGTATCCTGAATCCTCTTTGCAAACCTTGCTTGGGTCATAACACCCCCATCCATCATTTCCGGTTTTGCCAGGCTCCTGTGCCCAAACGCCTGTATTTCGTTTATCCGACCCAGCGGCCGCACAAGCTTTAGGATTTGTAAGATCACTATATTGACTATAGCACTGGGTCTTACCAGTATCTACTCCGTTACCATTCACATCTCCCTCCATCCATATACCGCCACGTCCCTCACAATCTGCTTTGTTCTTGGTGTTTCTTAGTACATAGCCTTTTAAGCATTCCTCATACTTAGTTTCATCTTCAATTTTACTCCAGTTCGATATACCGTCCTTGCAGTCATTGCGAGCATCATCTACTAACTTGTCACACTCTGCTTTCTGCGCCGCCTCGTTGCCATCAGTTTGTTGGCAATTACTCTTAACTGCTTCTGTCAATTTATCTATCTTAGGTTTTATCTCCTCCTGATTGGTGTTGTTAATCGGATCACATACACCGTTTTTTACTTTACGGTCAGCATCTATACACGTTTGAGCGATGGCATGAACATAATCTTTACCCTTTTTACAGTTCTCAGTATTCATGGCATTTTGCAAGCAAAGTATCGTCGCATTGCTACACGCCCCTATGTCTTGATCGGAACCACCACTAAACACGCCTGTACTGTAATTGCAATCCTTTACAGTCTGCTCATACTCGCTTTTACTCATTTTATTTTTTAAATCCTGGGGTAGCGCATTATATGCATCATACGCACACTGAGGCACCGGCTGGTTTGGGTAATTATTAGGTCTTGCGCCCGTACAGCCAGGATCCGCAGCTACGGGCTGGGCGCTAACTATTATAAAAACAAACACTGAAATCAAAAAACACAATAAACTAAATATTTTAACACTACTTAAAAGTCTATTATCTTTTAAACTAATCATTTAAATCCTCTTTATTAGTAGCGACCAGCGTCAATTCTTTAGCTGCCGATGGAACACCGATACTTACATCAGAGATCTTATACTGTATTTTAATATCCCTCTTTTTGCCACTATCTTTAAATGAAATGCTTTAAATACGACTACTAGAGTTGGTTGTAACCATAAAATCCTCTATAGACGCCATGTACGTGAGAGGCAAATAGGGACGACCAACTCCGGTCACCTTAGCAATTTCACCCCACAGCTTATTTAACTTATCGGCCGTAGTACTTACGTCATACGCCTCACCATTATCTAACTTGGTTATTTTTTTTATTGTATATATTTCATTTTTTTTAATATACTCCAAAATATTATCTTTTTGAGCATCATCCAACATACCAATAGGTAATATGTCATAAGGAGAGGTGATTAAACCACCGAGGTCAAGCTCATCATAAATACTGACACCTGACTGATCGCTCATAGAGTGCTTATACCATTGGCCTATACCAATACCAGCTCGAGATAAAGGCTCAGATATTGTCGAACACTTTAAGTAAAATACGCCTGTCGCAAAAACTTGATCACAGTCACTTCCGTTAATATTATACTTCAAGTTCGACTTCACACCAGTCCATCCACCCTCAAAATCAGTATTGGCTGCCACTTTAGCTATTTTATTGTCAGTAATTAGCTCATAAGTCCTGCTGATGCTGCGCGTGTTCAAGTTATTTACTATGGCATCATAAAAGTCATCTTGATCGCTTCGTGTATTTTGTAAATACATTATAGTAACTACAACAGCCGAGATAGTCAGCAATATACTAACTAAAACTATTATTAATCTCAATTTATTTTTTTTTACTATAAATGGATCTGTTATAGGGTCAAGTTGAAAAAAATCTGGCGTAGTGAAACTCGGCGCTATAGTTCCCGGTGGGGTCTGAGGTGGTGCGGCAGGTGTAGGAGCGGGGGGCGAAGCAGGGGTAGCAGGAGGGTAGGCGCCAGGCTGTACTGGCGGGGTAGCGGGTGGTTGAGTTGGCTCCTGCTCGTTTGGTTGCATAATTACTAATCATTATAACATTGACACTAGCGTTTTAATAACAGATACTAAAAAGGTAATGTATAGACGCTGGCTGGACCGATTTCACGGCACCTTCAGCACACTCTTTAGGCGTGGGGCTCTATTTGTTTTGTCTATATTAGCGGCAGGTACACTCACTCTATCGCCCATCATCACACCATCAGCCCATGCTCAATTTGACTTAGGCGGTGTGTCTAGCATGGCTGGGTCACTGTTTCAGGGCACAAGTAGCTGCTCTATAGAAACAGTCGGGTGGGTGATATGCCCAACCATGCGCTCTATAGCCAAGCTAGCCGACTTTGGGTTTGCGTATATAAATAAAAGCTTCTTAAAAATTGAATACAGCCTAGCAGCCAACGACAGTGGTACGTACAAGGCCTGGGAGATGATGCGCACCATTGCTAACGGCCTATTTGTGATAGCATTTATGGCCATAATATACGCCCAGCTCACAGGCAAGGGTGGCGGATACAATATCAAACGGCTCGCACCCAAGCTAGTGCTGGCGGCGTTTTTTGTAAACGTATCTTACTTTATATGTGTAGCACTTATAGATGTGGTAAACATTCTAGGCGACTCACTATTATACGTACTAGCCGACCAAACGAACGGTATAGCCGGCAAGGCAGGTAGGCTCATAATGCCAGTAGGGGCCACTCCGGTCGCATTCCTAGACGGTACACTAACCATGATTACATCTAGTGTACTCAGCAAGGGCGGCTTCGCCTGGGTGCTGCTTGCGCCAGTAGCGGCCGTTATCACAACAGTAGCTACTATATGTGCCGTAGGAGTAGTAGTGCTTATCATGCGCAAAGTAGTAGTAGCTATGCTTATGCTACTGTCGCCGATTTTATTTGTGGCATATCTACTACCAAACCTAGAGAGATTTTTCTTCCAGGGTATGCGCTTATTCCTACAGCTATTATTCTTGTACCCAGTAGTTGCACTCTTGCTCGGGGCGGGGCAAATAGTAAGTGCGACCATAGTTACCGTAGGCACCAACGATTCCACCAATTATGGAGTAGTGGGTGATTACTATTTCTCGCGCGTACTGGGCTCGGGTAGCGCCATAACAGACCTCACAGCCGCAGGCGCAGCCGTGCTACCACTACTTGCCGTATGGTTTGTGTTCAAGAGTATGAGTACACTCATGAGTACAGCCGGGGCTCGTATGCAAGCAAGCATAGCAGGGCGCCGTGGTGATGACGACAAGAACGCACGCGTAACAGGAAATGCGACTGCTGGCGCCAGGGCTAATAAGTTTACAGGTGGCATGCCACAGGCTAGGCGACAAGCGTTTAGTCGCAATAAACGCAAATCTTCTATAGGTGAAACAGGTCTCTTGGGTGGCGAAGGTGCCGCAGTCCTAGCGAGTATGGGCAACAAGGCTGGCGCGGCGGCGAATAATCAAGCTACTCTTGCCGCACAAAATGCGCTAGATGCCAGCCTAAAGGGCACAGCAGAGGACAATGCCAAACACCTAGAAGAACTAAACAGTGCTCGCATAGCCAACGCCGAGGGGGGCAACTTATCTGCAGAGAACAGTAACGCCAACAATGCAGACATAGGTGAAGCTGTAGCAAATGCTATGGGCAAGGACGACAAACAAATTACCGCCAAAGACCTATTTAACGACCTAAATAAATCACACGAGTCTAAAGACAAAGACCGCAAGTTTAGCTCTGGCCCCGCACCCGCAGGCGGTGGCGGCGGAGGCGGTACCGCACAACCACAAGCACCCGTGGCCAGCTACAAAGCACCTCAAATGGCAGCTAGTGGCAATGTAGTTAGTGGTACATCTGCGCAAAAATCTGGTGGCGGAGCACCTACTGTGATAGTGCAGCAGGTCCAAATAGACCCAGCTACGCTCATAAAACCCGCCAATCACACTCCAGCCAACCCACCAGAACCTATGCGCGGCACTATGGGCGAAGCAGCCAAAGAGCGCGCCAACAAGTACCTATTTGGCGCCGAAAAAGATGTTTCTGAAGCTCGTGACAGGCAAGATATACTGGGTCATAAATCGTTCGACAAAGATAAAAAGGACGGTGATTAACAGTGGACAGCAATAATCCAAATCCGGCACGAAAAACAGCAGCAGAGAAGGATTACCAAAAAAAGTTTAACTACAAATCACCTCAAGATAAAAGTGCCGACGACGTAAACAAACAAGAGGAAGCTCCAGATTCCGAGTGGAAAGACAATACTAGCGCCTCTAAAGAAAAAGATGCTGGCGATAAAAAAACCAAGGGTAAATGGGGCCGTAATAAACAAGGTAAATTTGGTTTTATAGGAAGAAACGCCGGCCGTGTACAAAACGGCTCGGCGGTTGCGTTTATAACTGGTATTTTACTGCTGGGCGTATGGTATACGTCTATATTTGCCCCCAACATCATACTTGTAAACCTCAAGGAAATGTATACCAACGACCTAGCCGACGCCACAATAGCCCTAAACACTTACTATTGGAAAATGATGAACTACAAGATAGGGCGCAGCAACTGTGGCGAAAAAGACTCTATAAAGTGTAAGCTATCTACTATGAGCCGCGCCCAAAAAGCAGCGTTCGAAAAACAGGGGTTTTTTGTGATGGGTAGCAAAGTGCAAGAAGACAATCGAGACGACATGCTGGGGCGGTCGAACGACTCAGCCGAAAGTCGCTATCAAGTTTCGGCAGTCACGCCACCCGTGTATGCCGGCGGTGTACCTATGTTTACGGGTGACATGTTATGGGCATATAGCGAGCTAAACACTCAAACAAAAGCACTGGTGTATTCGGTATTTAACCCCAAATCGAGCTTTTTTATGGATGCCAGATTCAGCCAGCGACTCAAGACAAAATACGACCTCACGAAATCTGTAACAGTGGCCGGCACCACCGAAAGTGCGGTAAATAAATCGTTTGACAGCTCCATGACGGGAGGAGCAGAGGGTATAGGTATGGATACCCGCCCCAATACCACTGGCGGCATAGGCTTAGGGTCGCTGCGTAGCCCCGCAACTATAGCTCAGCTCGAGGCGGCCATGATGCCAATGGTAACTACGAACGTCAACTCTTTTGGCGGCCTGCAGTGCGCTTGGTATGCGTTTGGCAAAGCCGTCACAAACAATGCCAAATCAGCCAAAGCCCATACGCTAGCGCGATTTGCTATGAATTACCTCAAGGCCGCCGACCAAATAAAAGTTGGCACCGAACAAGATGTTGCCATAGGTACGCTATCTAGTAAGCTTGCTCAGGGTACATTTGGTGGCTACACTAGCGCCAATGCACTAGATGACACCATGTATAAGCACATAGTATATGGCGACCTACCCATACCGTCGGTCTTTGGCATACTATATTACCTAGATACATTTGACCTCATTGGCGCACTTTTGCCATCTTGGGCGCTCATAATGAGCTCTGCCGCAGCGGTAGGCACAGCCACAAACCTACAGGGCAGCCTAACTATGCCACCAGGCAATCTAACTGGCGACGACCGTAATTATTGCCTAGGTGCTGAAACAGAGCAAAACCACGTAAGTATCAAAAATAATCACTGCCAAGACGCGGCCGCTGCCAGCTCACCTTTTGGACCAGAGGCCGCAGAGGGTGGCATGGAGGCTGGCTGGCACACGTGTTCTGAGCCACACAAAGACGAGCGTGACCCCAGCGCAAAAGAACACGGCCAATTTTTAACTCAACCCTCTCTAAAAGCCACAGCCGAACCACTTTCGCCATTAGTAGCTGGCGTATTTGGCGTAAACGTAGTGGCTTGGGCAAATGCTATGTATCTACTGTTTACGTCTAACACTAAGGGTGTAGCCGCAAGCAACGCTATATTTGCTGGCACCGGAGAAATACTAGGTGACATGGCTATGTCGCGCGGTATGATGCCTAGCAACGCGCTGTCTATGACCGGCTATTTGGTCAAGAAAAAAGATGTAGAAAAAGATTTTGAAGACGTAGCACGCTACAACGCCAAAAAATCACCCTTTGATGTATATAATAAATATTCATTCCTAGGATCGATAGTTAACGGACTACAGCCGACGTACAATAACAAAACACCATTATTTTCATCGCTCGCAAACCTATCTTCACTAGTCGGTAGTGCCGTAAAGCAGGTAAATAAATCTGCCAACGCCGTGTACTTTACACAGCCAGACCCATTTAACCCCATACGCCTAACTATGTGTCCAGACCCAGAATATTGGGCAATTATGATCATGGCCGATGTAGCCTGCAACGTACGCTACAGTATGGGACCCCAAGAACTAACCGCGAGCATAGATAGCGTGCTAGACTACATGCTCAAAGAGCACCCAGACCTAACTCAGAAAAACGTAGAAGAGCTGACCGAACGCCAAGCGCAAGCCGACCAAGAGGGGGATGCGGCCAATGTAGGGCGTATGCTTGCACGAGCACAATCAGCTCTAAACCAACCCCAAATAGACAAAAAAACCGGCAAAGCTATAGCCGGCAGTGAATACGAGAAATACCTAGAGTACTGTGTAAACCGCCAGGACCCTTGGGGCAGAAGCGCCGTAGCAACCCTACGCACTGAGCTACCCGACCAAGCGCAACGCCAGCGCCAGGCAGACAAAGACGGCAACGGCAACGCCGTAAGCCCAGCCGACAGGGGTGACCCATATCAGGTTATCGGTGTTGGCTATTACCCTGCAGTATCAGAGGGCGCAAGTGCCGACCAAGACTGGTACTCTGGCAAAAAGTGCACCGAACAAAGTGAAGAACTCACAAACTTCCGCGCATACACTATGATATGTTCAGTAGATGGCTCGCTGTCTGGCGCAGTAGACTGCACTAAGTCAGACAACTCAAACTGGGCAGGGTACGGAGATAGCTTCTACACCAGCAACGACATACTATACCTATCGTGGTTCTAGTACGCGGAGCCTAATTAAATATCTAGATTAGCTTTTGCAGCAAGTTTTTTAAGGGTGTTTATAGCGCTAACTTCGCTTATGTTCTGTGGGTCATTTACGGGCTGGTCTATGACAAACTTGTATACGTGCAAATCATTTACAACCATTAGTCGATATTCACGAACAGAGCCCATAGTTTGAGCAAGCATAAAGTAAGAAGGCTTGCCCTGTATATCACCAGCGCTAGCCGTCATGTTAAATATATGCGAGTTTTTAAGTGAAGCGGCGCTTTTAAACTGCATGGTGTCTACGTACAAACTAGCCTTTACGCCGTCTACGCGTACAAAATTATACGTAGCAGTTTGGCCGCGGTCACCATTGTAGTTTACAACCTTAGATACTTCAACATCAGATATACTCTTGGCCTTACCTTGAAGTACGTTAGATACATCGTCCTTACTTACAGCCTTGTCTATGCCTAAGTTTGCATCGTCTTCTACATAGACAGAAAATCCATTGGCGCCTACACCATTTTGAGTCACCTCGTTTTTGGGTGTGCTCATAAATGCCATAACTACAAGTACCATTGCAAAAGTACCAAGCAGCACTAAAACTGGTAAAACTAACGCCTTTTGTTTAACTGTCAAAACCCTCATTATCCCTCACACGTATGTCGTTTTTAATATGTTTACATATTATCATAAGAATAACCGAAATAACATGCTTGTCGTTATATTTAGTTTTGTGTATTCTATATACATAACTGTTATGCATAAAAAGACATCAGGTGGAGACACTATGGGACAGAAATCAACAAAGTTTAATTTTATTTCTAGGGCTTTTATAGTCCTTGCTTTAGTTTTGCTAGGCTCACTTGGCATATACCAGTCTTCTAGTGCCGACACAGCACAGTCTGCTTCGGACTACTGCGGCAAGTACAGTGCTCCAGAACAAAAAGGCGCCTGCAAGGAGGGGCTAAAATCAAACCCAGACTGTCTATCGTATAGTGAGTTATACGGTGAAGCAGCTGGTGGTATCTGTAATCAATCTGTAACCGACCTTAAATCCGGTGCAGTTTCCCTAACTGCAGTATCTACCGCAACTCCATCACCTAGCACTAGCACAAACACTAGCAACAGTGAAACCGACAAGAAAAAAGAGGCCTACAAAGGAGCAATACTCTTAGCGTGCTCACCATACCAAGACAACGAAGCTGCAGCACTATGGTGTCTATATGGCGGCCTGGGCAAAGATGGCAAGGAATACAAACCCCAAAGTGACTGCTTTACCAAGCTAGAAACCCAAGGCTCCGTACTCAACCAAACAGCTTGCCAAACTGGCTCCGAGGCTGGCAAAACATACCTAGACAGCACCGAGAAAAACAGTGATGAGTCTAAAAATAGTAGTGGTAGTATATTAGATTTATTCGGTGGGCTTTTTGGACCAACAGCAAAAGACAAAGAAACCTCATCTGATGCCGGAGCCGAGAAAAACCAACAAATGAGTATACAACAGCTAATGTCACAAATGGGCGGCGCTATAGACATGCTACACAAGCTAACACCCAATGCAGGCACAGACGCAAACAGCACAACAAGCACCTCAACTGAATACTACATAAATGGAGCAGGGCGCAAACAAAAGATCGTAGACCTCAACCCAGGTCATCCTCAAGGCGCGCCGGCTATTCTATTTTTCAACGGTGGTGCATGGCACGCCAACGATCAAACCGGGCAAGCCGTCATGGAAGGCTCTCCATGTAAAAACTACATAAAAGACGACGGCACACCAGGCGCTCCATGTAGCGCTGCACACCAGGGTGGTGGCCTAGGTGACTTTGGTGCACCAGGCGGTGGCGGTGGTGTTGCTCGTGGATATGCAGGCTATGACGTAACCTATCGACTTGGCTCAAGCGGCGTATACTACATGCTCGAAGACGTACTTCGTGGAGTACGACACATAATAGCGAATGCCGACAAGTATGGCATAGACCCAGAAAAAATCATAATCTGGGGAGACAGCGCAGGTGGTAGCCTATCTATGCGTGCAGCCGCTAGTGGCATATCTGGAGCCAAGGTGGCAGTAGGATGGAGCGCACCAACCAACGCCTACACGGTACTATTCGCATCCTACAAGACATTCATGTTGGGCCTCGACCACTCTACATGTATACCTACAGACCTAGCTGGCCTAGCAAACACAACCGACTTAATGCTAGGTGGCAGTGGCAAAATAGCCGAATACGGTCACGGGCTTGCTTCAAACGACTTTAGTGTACTAGGTATGGGCGGGGAATCTACCGCAACCGAAGACCCCATGGGAACAATTGGCGACCTACTGACAGCCGCACAGTATGCAGGTACAGCCGCCATGAACGCCGAAGCTATAACACAACAGCTACTAGCCGCATACAACGATGGCAAGCCAACCTTGGAAGGTGTCATGAATAGTGGATTAACCGGTGGAGTATTTAACATGGCATCCAAAAAACTAGTAGAGTGCATGGACAACCTTAAGACACTCTCGCCAGCACTATACGCCAGCCCTAATACGCCGCCAAGTTTCCTAGCCGGCTTCGACACCGACGATGTAGTGCCACCACAGCAGCTATACGACATGCGAGACAAGCTCCGAACACTAGGCATACGCTCCGACGCGTTAGTACTTGCGGGTGACAATGACGCTGACTATCAAGCATTTGGTGCCAGCACCAATCACCTGGGCTACGACCCTCGCATGGTTTGTCCTACATTTAACTTCATAGAAGAAATCATGGCGCCAGAAAAAGGACAGACAGACTGCGGAACTGGACTACCTTTATCTAATTATCAAGATTCCAATGCCGACGGCGCAGCACCTGAAGTACCCGGATTCTTCCAGTTCTTACACGGCGTTGCAGGCTTCGGCGGCTAGTCACACACTAGTACATCAATTAGTTACATCTCGTATTGATATTTACACCATATTCGCTTATGCTTATAAGTGAATATGGTGGCGAAACAAATACACACACTACGCCATAAAATTACTATTGGTCTAATGGCCATTGTTTTGCTGTCTGGACTATTTGCAGCCCTTGCGCCTACACACACAACATATGCCGACCCAGACCCGGGCAACTGTGGCAGTGACAAGCAGTGGGACTCTGACAAAAACGAGTGTGTAGACAAACCAAAAGTCACCGCAAAAAGCGACACCTGTGCCGTAGAGAAAATCGGGTGGTTCCTATGCCCAGTGGTAGAAATGTCTGCCAAAATATCCGACAAAACCTTCCAAGTACTGGCCGACAATTTCCTGCGTACCGACCCAGAGTTGCTTAGCCAAAAATCAGGCACCAAAGTAGCGTGGGAGTACGCCCGCAACCTTGCCAATATATTGTTTATCATTGCCTTTGTAATAATAATCATTGCTCAAGTGACAGGCTTCGGTATAAGTAACTACGGCATAAAAAAGATGCTCCCAAGACTCATAGTGGCCGCGGTAGCCGTCAACGTGTCTTACTATATATGTCAGCTCATAGTAGACCTCACCAACATACTAGGGTACGAGCTACAGCATGCCCTGGTAGGTATAGCAAATGACATAGGCCCTTCTGTATTTGGGTCAGCCAACCAGTATGGGGGTACCGAGCACGGTACAAATGTTGGCAATGGACTTACCGCTATAGCCGTAGGTGCGCTAGCGGTGTCTGGCGTAGTGTTCCTCATCATGGGTCCACTATTGTCCGTCATAGTCATGGTTTTAGTTACAGTTCTCACAATTATTGTCATACTCCTACTACGAAAGGCCATGATAGTACTGCTCGTAGTAATATCTCCTATAGCATTCGTACTATACCTACTACCCAACACCGAAAAATACTTTAGCAAGTGGATGAGCATGTTTATACAGCTACTTATGGTATTCCCGGTAGTCGGTCTATTACTCGGTGGCGGTAAGCTAGCGGGTACCATAATACTAGTAGCAGGGTCATACGAAAGCCCCGAGCAAGCAAATGCAATGGAATCATGTAATCCCGATGACGTCACCGCCAAGAAGGAGCTCAAGGAAAAAAATACTACAGGTGGCGTCGATATGAAAGGTATCCAATATGGAATGTGCGGCTCGGGTGCCGTAATATATGACTCTACTGAAGATGGAGATAAAAACTGTGGCGGTAATAATAGTAACGAAGGCTGTAGTGTAACAGCTAGCTGGCAACTGGGACTTGTAGCTACAGGTGTGACTGTTATACCACTCTTTGCTGTGTACTCCGTACTCAAGGGCGCCCTAAGCGCCGCTGGAGCAGTAGGTGGCAAAATACAGCAACTTGGAAGCAAGGCCAGAACATCCGCCCAAAAGCGCGTGGAAGCAAGCGACAAGTCTCGCCAAGACTACATGAAGCTTAAATACGGACAAGCAACAGGCAGTCCACTTGGCTTCCGAAAGCAGAAGCGTGAATTTAAGAGACAGAGTAGGGCACGAGAGTTAGGTAGATTCCAGCAAGAAAGGCTAGCAGAAGAGGTCTTGGCGGATGGCAATCTTGCTAAGGCTGCAGCAGGGTCTATGGACCCAAGCGCAATAGGCCGCGTCCAGGCTAATGCTCAAAACCTAGTAATAGCATCTCAGGGTGAAGACGTGAAGAATGCCCGCTCTGAGCTAAATCCATTCTCGCACGACGCACAACATCTAGCCGATGCGTTTGAAAAGGCTATAGAACATGGCGACGTAGCTGGTGCTAAGGCGGCGCAAGAAATGTTATTTGAAGCTGGAGAGTCTGGCGCAGATGCATTCCGACAATCAATTATGCGCATGCAAAATAACGGGTTTGGCGGCGCCACCGGCATACGAACAATGGACACTCTACGTCAACACATGACATCAAACCAGAGCCAAGTTAAGGGTACAGACGCTGGTGTATATGCCTGGGCATCATCAGGCGGAAGTGTAGCTGATAATGGACGCCAGTTGAACAACTCACAGTTTGGCGGATCAGCCGTAGCTAGTGGCCTTACGGATGCTCAGCTTGCTACTCAAACCAAAGCATCGCTCAACAATCTCGCATCTGGAATCTCAAAAGAACAGGTCGAACGTGTACTTAACCCTAATAACGCTACAAGCTCAACCGTAAAGGGTGGTCAGCGACAGATACTCGAGGACATCAAAAACAGACAACCTTAGGCTACGGCCCAGTACAGCTTGACTATTATTAATACTTATGCTAATGTAGGAGTATAGGTTAATAAAAACAAACAAAAAACATGGAAACAATCGGAAAACACTCAGCAGCCGAAGGGCGACCAACAGTTGAAGAAATATCTACTCGACTAGAGCAAGAGAAGCCTCAAGAACAAGCCGCCAGCAGCGACACTGAGTATAGTAAATACATAGACGACACATATGAGGGCCTCAAAGAAAAGCCTCAGGCTGAAGCTGAAGAAAAATCCACAGAGGGAGTAAAACTACCACCCCCACCAGTGTATCGTGGCCCGGAAGGAAGTGCCGTAAGTAGCTCAACGCTACCGGAGACATCTAAGCTAGCGCCAGAAGCACCTCGGGTGCCCACATCCGAGGCAACTACAGACACACCACCGGAAGCACCAGCCCAAGAGACAGCTGCAGAGACTAAAGCGGCCCCTAAGGCGCCTGAGACCAAAGAAAAAGCAAAAAAATCAAAGCATGAAAATGAGGCTTCTCAAGCAGAACTAGACGCAGAAATTAATCGTGCGACCATGGAAGCAATAGCCAGCCTAGAGCTAAGTAAATCCAGAAAACTCCGCAATACTATAAAAGAACGAAGTGATGAGGTGGTTAAGGGTACAGAGAAACTAAGCGGAAAATCACGCGACGCAAGATTTAAAGCTAGAAACGCAATAGAGCAGCGCAAAATACGTAAAGTATCCGAAAAGCTAGACCGCTACAACGAAAAGGCTATATCTGCAAAGTTTGCCTTCCGCCGTCGTAAATTTGCTGCAAAAGCACGAGCTAAACAAAATAGGCTTAAGTTCTTAAATAATATTAACCAGGCACGCGTAGGCTATCATAACGACGAAGTAAAGGCACGTACAGAGCGTCGCGAGCACCGCGCTAAAAACGTAAAAGAATACACCGAAAAAATGATTTTTAAAGAGTATAAAGTTGCCGAACTGCTTAAAAATGAACGTGAAAAACTAAAGCGACAAATGCGACTAGCCGAAAACCCAGACAAACGCAATAAGCTTAAAGAGCGCCTAAACCACCTAAAAACCGAAAAGGGCGAAAAAGAAGTAGGCCGCGAACTACTGGCTAAAATGATGGGCATAGACATACGAAGCCGCTACGAAGCCGCCAAGGCTGTAGATAAAATACTTAAGGCAGCCGCAAATCGCCAACAATCAAACGAATAATCTGGTAATATACTGATATGGCCTTACTATCCAAACAATTCCTAAATACTCTCGGTATAGAACTAGACGACGCTTCTAGTGAGGCTTTTAGTCAGCATTTTGAAGACACTCTCAACAGTAGGGTGACAGAAGAAATCGTAGACATACTCGAAGACGATCAGCTAGAACAACTCACAGCCCTGCGTGACAGTGGCAACGATGAGGCACTTCAAAACTGGCTAGTAGAGAACGTACCCGACCTTAGCGAAATCATACAAGACGAAGTAGCTATACTACTGGGCGAAATTGTTGAAAATAGCGACGAGATTTAGGCCCTAAAACCTCGTAAAAGCATAAGAAATACGCTATACTATTTACAGATATGGCGGTGTATAAGGTACCCCAAGATGTTGAGGCGGACGATAAGCTTATTGGACCGTTTAGTTTTCGTCAGTTTATATACCTGATAATTGTGGCTATTTCTATGGCCGGAGCATGGGGTCTTTACACCGTGTTTATGCCACTAGTTATCATACCTTTACCGATTATATTGTTCTTTGCTGCGCTTGCTTTGCCGTTGCGTAAAGACCAGCCTATGGAAGCATACCTATCAGCGGTGGTTTCTTTTTATTTCTTGAAGTCGCGCAGGCGTCTTTGGCAGCCAGACGGCATAGATTCGTTTGTGACTATCATACCGCCAAAAGATGCCGACAAAATCTTCACCAAAGACCTAGATAAAGAAGAGGCTTCACGGCGCATAGGCTACCTATCTAGCCTAGTAGATACGCATGGTTGGGCTATACGCGGGGCAGACTCCACCCCCGACACGTCTCTAAGCCAAGACCTATACTACGAAACCCAGCAAACGCCAGACATGATGGACAGCGATACGCCGGCTGCACAAGCTATGACGGCCAAGCTACAAGAGGGAGCTGACGCCCAAAAACAAGTAGCCGTGGCGAAAATGGAAAATACAGCACCCGTAGCAGATAAGCCGACTGAAGTGGCAACCCCAGCGCCGGTAGTAGCAACCACCCCTACACCACAGCCAAATGTGCCGAGCATAGAGGAAATACAAGCCAAGGCCGAGGCGGCTCGTCGGCGACACAACCGCGAAGAGGTAATGGACGCCATAACCGTAGCCAACGGACGTGCCGAGCAAGAGGCCGAAGAGCGCGGCGTAAAAATCCCGGCAGCCTCTAAAATAGCCGTACCGAAATCTACCGACCCGGAGCCAGCATCAGCAATACACGAACTCACCCCAGAACAAGCGCGGCAATTAGCAAGCCAACCAGGAGTCACAATAGCTACTATGGCGGCTCAGGCCAACAAAGTAGCCAATACAAATAAGACACTCAAGAGTGGCGATGAAGTAACAATAAAGTTTAGGTAGGAATATGCAACCAGGACAAGCACAACAACCAGGACAAGCACCGCCACCTGCACCAGGGCAGGCTCCTCAGGGTGTACCCGGACAACCTGGCGCACCTATGCAGCCCGGCCCGCAAGAGCTAGCACACACTCCGCCACCGCCAACCAACCCAAACACCACGCAAAATAGCCTGCTATTTAGTGAATTGCGCGACAATATGGTGATAATGAACGACGGCTCATTTCGTGCTGTGATAGCTTGTAAGTCTATAAACTTCGACCTAATGAGTAGCAAAGAGCGCGAGGGTATAGAGTATAGCTACCAAAACTTCCTAAACTCGCTGACATTCCCGCTACAAATCCTGATACGCTCACAGCGCGTAGATATAGGACCGTACCTAGAGCGTCTCACGAGCATACGCCGTAGCCAAGAAAACATGCTACTAAACGTACTGACAGATGACTATATAGACTTCATAGACACGCTTAGCCAGGAAGCTAACATCATGGATAAATCATTCTACGTAATCGTGCCATACTGGCCGATGGGTGACATAGACACTCTTAAGCGCAGCAGTAAAAGCCTATTTGGTACCATATTTGGCGGCGGCGGACCAGCGCGTTCAATCGTTGTAAACCACGCAACATATGAAAAATCTAAAGACGAAATAAAAAACCGTGTGGACGCCGTGATGAGTGGACTTTTTCAGCTGGGTATAAAGTGTGTGCAGCTGAATACGCGTGAACTTGGTGAGCTATACTACAACTTCTACAACCCCGACACTGCCGTGCGCGAACCACTTGGAGATTTTGAGAGTATAACCGCCATGTACGTACGTAAGGGTCAGGGTGAAGCACCGCAACAGCACCTCATACGCGAGGAGGATAAATAATGGCCAAACGACCCGATGCAGTAGATATAGCCGCTCAACAACGTGCCCGCGAGCAAGTTGAGGTAGAGCAAGCGTTTCAAAAAGGTATCACAACCCTACGCGACCTAGTGGCGCCGGCCAGCCTAGAAATACACTCTAGCTATTTCCGCCTAGGCACCAAATACGGCCGCACTCTATACGTATACGCATACCCCCGCCAAATATACACCGGCTGGCTAAGTAGTATTATCAACATCGACGAAGTGCTAGACGTAAGTATGTTCTTTTACCCAGTTGAAAGCGAGGTGGTGTTAAAAAACCTGCGCAAAAAGGTGACGCAAATGCAGGCGACCATGGCCATAAACCAAGAAAAAGGTCGTACTCGTGACCCAGGGCTAGAAGCAGCATTGAACGACGCCGAGGAACTTCGAGATGAAATTCAGGTGGGCTCAGAGAGATTCTTCCGCTATGGCCTATATATAACTATGTACGCCGACACTATCGACGAACTAAACTTCATACAGCACAAAATCGAGACTATTTTTGGCCAGCAACTGGTATTTAGCAAGGTAGCCAGCAGCCAACAAGAGCAAGGCCTAAACACTACCGTGCCTCAAATGACCGACCAACTACAGATACGCCGCAACATGAACACGGGCGCCATATCTACTTCGTTCCCGTTCACTAGCGCCGACTTGTCGCAGGAAAAGGGCATACTATACGGCATAAATATGCACAACAACGGCCTAATTATATTCGACCGCTACACCCTAGAAAACGCCAACATGGTGGTGTTTGCAAAGTCTGGTTCTGGTAAGTCGTTCACAGTCAAACTCGAGGCGATTCGCTCTATGATGGTAGGCGCCGACATTCTCATCATCGACCCAGAAAACGAGTACCAAAAACTGTCCGAAGCG
>JAGQND010000090.1 GCA_020428265.1 Candidatus Saccharimonadota bacterium
TTAACTCCACTGGGGCGCCGTACAGCACACCGTGAAGCCCTTACCGTACTCACAGACCTCGACCCCGAGCTGGCAGGATATGTACTAGATAGATGTACAAATAATAGTTTCAAAAAATGCGTAGGCGCATACATACTTAGCAAATACGCGTACGAAGCTGAAAATATAGAACTCACCGACAAAGTAGTAGACCAAGCATATATAGACCACAGCGTGCGATTAAAACACCTGACACGAGCAATATTAGCTGAAGCCGAGGCGACTGCAGCTCACCCACAACCAAGCTATTACGAAGCCGTCAAGGAAGCCAGTGAAACCACTCCCGAGCCAAGTTTACGCCATGGACAATTTGCCGAAGTCGACGGACTAGTTGCAGCAGACTCCGTAGCTAGAGACATGGGGCGCAAATGGAAAAATATTTTACCACCAGACACAAAATAATGTTTATGGTATAATACCGACATAACACGGGAGGGTGTATGTATAAGGAGCTTGTTGCTAAGTACAAAAAAGCAGCGAAGTTAAAGTACCGTCAACTTAAAAAGGAGCGACGTGGACGATTAAAATTGCCGCTGCGTGAGCAGTACATGCGCCTACGTGAAGACCGTATACGCAGACTAGCTTGGAAAAAACGAGTCAATGCAGTCAAAGACCCGCTAGAAAAAAAGGCCCAGAAAAAAGGCTACAAATACTACCGCAAGCTCCAACACCGTAAGTATAAAGTAACTATATTCGTACTTATCGTGGCTGGCCTGGGCTGGCTACTTGGCTCGTGGTACATGACAGCCACCAAGCCACTCACTAGCGAGCAACAAGCTAAGCGCACCGAATCTCTCAAGCTTGCCGAGAAAGTTATGGGCGATGGCGCCGTACTGCTTAAAAACGAAAATAGCACTCTACCGCTAAATAACCTCAAAGTAAATGTATTTGGCACTTCATCGGCATCACCAATACTAAGTGGTGGCGGCGCGGGTGGTATCAGTACGGCATCGTCGGTAGACTTATACGGCGGCCTGCAAAGCAAAGGTATAAAATACAATCAAGAACTATACAACCTATATAGTAACTATGTAAAATCCAAAAAAGTTGACACCGCCGAATACAGAAAACCGGGTAAGACTATACTTGACTTATTGCTACCAAATGCCGCTGGATTTTTGGTTAAATCACCCGAAGAGCTAAACCCTGCCGATATACCAAGCGATGTGCTTAAATCTGCTATCAAGTACTCAGATACTGCCATATACACAATATCTCGCGCCGGCACCGAAACTGTAGACTTCAAGCCAGACGAACTAAAACCTACAAATCAAGAACGCGCCACACTAGACCTGCTTAGCAAAAACTTCAAGCACGTAATACTACTCGTAAACACAACAAATGTGATGGAGCTCAACTTCACAGACATATACCCAAATGTAGATAGCGTATTATGGATTGGCGGCCCAGGCGAAATCGGTATGAATAGCGTGGCTGCAATACTCAAGGGTGACATAAACCCATCTGGGCGCTTGACCGACACCTACACTTACAATATCAAAGACAATCCAACAATAAATAACACCGGAAACTTTGAATACAAAACAGGCAAAAAAGACACGAAACGCTACTTTGTAAACTACCCAGAGGGAATATACGTTGGATACCGATATTTTGAAACATTCCTCACCGGCGATGATTACGACAGAACTGTGCAATATCCGTTTGGCTATGGTTTGTCGTACACTAAATTTGATTGGAAACTTGGGCACACAGAAACATCAAAGGGCAAAATAACCGCAGAAGTAACCGTCACAAACTCTGGCGAGCGTGCTGGCAAAGACGTAGTACAACTATACTACAAAGCACCGTATGCCACAGGTGATGTAGAAAAATCCGCTGTAGATTTAGGCACATACGCCAAAACCAAAGAGTTGCAGCCAGGTGAGTCTGAAACAATAAAACTCACTCTAAACGAACGTGACATGGCGTCATACGACGATACGCGCGCCAAAGCATGGGTACTCGATAGTGGCGACTACACTATACAAGTGTCACGTAATGTTCACTCGCCAGAATTTAGCTTTAACTACAATGTACCCGAAAAGCAAATATACCGCACAGATAGCGCCACAAATACAAAAGTTACCAACAAATTCGACGCCGCACGTGGTGACCCAGAATACCTAAGCCGTGATACCGATACCAAAAAAGCACTCGATGCACCCGCAGATAGTAACTACAACATCACCGACAAAGTACTCGCAGGTAACTATACACACAAAAAATCAAATGGCAAGACACCAAATACGAAAGTTGATAATGGACTCAAACTCAGTGACCTAAAAGGTCTAGACTATGACAAC
>JAGQND010000091.1 GCA_020428265.1 Candidatus Saccharimonadota bacterium
ATATCTTACGACTCTCAAAAAGAGTCCGGCGGCAAGTCAGATAGGCGACTTCAATGATTCTAATACGCTGCTAAATCTCAATATGCCTGATATTAAACAAAAAATAACAACCGGGTTTGAGTCGGGCATAGAGAAATCACCATTGCCGCAAAAGGCAAAGGACGCGACTAAAAAACAATTCTTAGAAGACCAGTCTGCGTATACTGATAAAGTTGTAAATGCGTTTAGTGGTAGTCTGAATCGTATATTTATAGTCTCAACCATAGCTATGGCTATTGCGGCGGCGCTGGTGTTTAGCCTCAAAGAGCGCAAACTTAAAACAGCTTCGCCAACTGACATGCCCGACTAAGCATAAGCACGACCCCTGTTAAATGTATTGACACACACACTTTTTGTTGATAATATTAGTGATGCGTCTCGCGTCAGAAACGAAAAATAACTGAATTTAAAGGTCGAACCTACGCGAGAATTCTGTTAGAAACAAAGGGAGTTTAACTCAATGCCAATAGCTGTTAAGTTTGTGCCGTCTAGGCGCAAGCAAATTACAGTTGATGTGGTGCCTGCCGAATGGCAGTTATACATCGCGCACTAATTTTTGAAAAAGAATTAGATAATAAAAATCGCTCCAGGCACCGGAGCGATTTTTGCTTTTAGTGGATTGTTTATTTGAGTAGTTCGTCGAGAGCTTTTTCCATCTCGCTGCCGTCGCCGTTTATCACGCTACCCGATACTTTGTCTTCGACCTGCTTGCCATTTAGGAAAAAGGCTGGAGTTCCACTTACGCCGTCTTTATCGGCTATTGCTATATCGAAGCGTATTTTTTTGGCTATAAATGTATCACCCATGTCGGCCTTGAATTTGTCGATATCTTTTACACCTATGGCTTTGGCGTAGTCTATGAAGATATTGGTACGTTTGTCGGTAGGCGCATCTACCCAGGTACGTACACTGTATAGTTTGTCGTTCATTTCCCAGTATTTACCTTGTAGGCCTGCAGCTTCGGCAGCACTGGCTGCAGCTTTGGCATTAGGGTGTATTTGAGTTAATGGGAAATTCCTAAATACAAATGTTATACGGTCGTCGTATTTTTCGTTAATTTTCTTTACGTTAGGGTAGGCTTGTTCGCAGTAAGGACACTGGAAGTCTCCGTATTCGGTTAGCACTACTTTGCTACCCGCTTTGCCACGAGTATGCTCGGCTATATTGCCGTTTTGTTCGCTTGCTGGCTGAATTTTAGATGTATCTACTGCAGATACATCAATTTTGTCTTTTTGTGAAAATACTACGAGAGCCCCGAGGAATATAACACACGCGGCACCGAAGATAATCCAAGAATTTCTGTTCACACTTTTCCTCCGTTATTACTGCTATCTATTATATAGTATAGTTATAGTATGACAATGCTTACGGTAGCACTATTTATTATCATCTATGTGGCTTTAGTTCTGCTGCAGTCACTTAAGTTTAGTTACTCCAAGCGCAGTAGCTATGATTTGAAGCGCATAAAAAACGACGATGCTTTGCGCCGTGATAAGCTAGTTTCTTCGATGTTGGCGCTTCAACGCACATTAGTGGGTATTCTTGCTATGGCTACGGCTATATATGGTTTTATGCTTTATGGCTCTTTGGGCGTACTTGCGGCTATGTTGCTGTGGCTTGTTTCGGCATTTATAAGTCGTTTGCGTATAGTGCACCGCCTGGCTGAGCGCATATTCGACAAACGCCGCATGCAGATATATGGTTTTGTTGAAAAACATCGTAAAATCATGAAGTTTTGGCGCTTAAATGAGCCGAGCAAGAGTGAGCCGGCCATTGATTCGGTGGATCACCTTGTATGTATGGTAGAAAATTCAGGTGAGCTGATGACTGATAGCCAAAAAAGAATTGTACCGCAGGCACTTGCGTGGCATGACACTGCTGTGAGTGACATTATGACGCCATGGAAGGGCGTGGTGTCGGTGGATAGTAAGGAGCTATTGGGTCCATTGGTACTCGATGACTTACATAAGTCTGGCCACTATAGGTTTCCGGCTGTTGAAAAATCCTCACAAGACATAGTGGGTGTGTTAGATATACGTAGCCTGGTAGATGTGAGTGTATCGAATCATACGCAGCGGGTAGATCACGCTATGAGCCG
>JAGQND010000092.1 GCA_020428265.1 Candidatus Saccharimonadota bacterium
TGGGTAGTCCGTCAAACATGTCGCTTAGTAGTTCACGCTCTTCGGCTAGTAGTGAGCTAGGGTTTTTGACTACATGTATTTCGTATTGTTTATTGGTGCCTATGAATTTCTTTTTTTCGCGTTCGTATACTTTTATGTAGCCGCGTACTGCGAAATCTAGCAGCTGCGCCGCCATGACGCTACCGAGCACAAGCCCATACGAGCTGCCTATACCGGCTGCTACCGTGACGCTAGTGTCAGGCATAGGTATATACTCTGGTGGTATGGGGTCGAGCTCGCGTTTGCGGCCAGTGGTGCGTACAGTGCTGACTATCAGAAATATAGCAAGTATTACCGATATTGGTATTGAGGCAATCTGTAGGCCTATCCAGTACGGCAGGAGTTTTTCGAGCAGCGTGGGCTTGTATGCGGCAAATGTGCCCGTGGTGAATGGCACTGCGATTGTTATACCTTCGCCTGGTAGTAGGTCGGTGGCTGAAGTGGTGAATGTATTGCTACTAGGGCGTTCGGTGTTGCATGTTGCATGGCTGTTGGCTGTGCCTTGGTAGCACGCCATTTTGTCGGCCGATATGTTGTATGCGAGTACCTCGTCTACAAATAAACTAACCTTTACTTTTTCTATAGGGAACGGCCAATATGCGCCTACGACGTCGCGGTAGAATTCGTCTGTGTCGCGGTCGTCGAAATGTTTGGTGATGTCGCGCTCGGTGTATTTTAGTACGTACGTTTTTTGGCCGGTCACTAGTTCGTCGGCACTGCCTACACGCAAGGTGTCGCCCACCCAAGTGTACGGTAGGTTGTCTCCTGCTTCACTAGTCACGCTGGTTAGTTTAAAACTTGTGCCGTGTTCGTCGTAATTTTTTACAAACGAACGTTCGAGCCCATGGTGAGTTTTGTCGTTGAACTGCATGGTTATGCTTTCGGTAGTGCTGAGTATGCTGCGGTTTTCTTGGTCGCGGCCGAGCTCTATAGTTACGTCGTAGTTGTTGATGATTACTGGTGAGTTTGTAGTAGTTTGCCTTGCTATTGCTGGTGTGCCAGCTATAAGTAATACTGCCGCAAATAGTAAACTCAGTACTTTTGTAGTCATTAACCCCAGGCGTGTTGTCATGTTATAAGTATAACATTTAATAACCCCTCGTTGAGTGCGAGGGGTATGTGCGCGTTTAGCGGTGTTTGCGAGGCTTGGGCTTGGCGCCCGCGTAGTACAGCACCCGCGTAGTACAGCAGTGGTACTGCCACGAACACGAACAGGCCGATAATCACCGCCCCCACGATTTGAGCAGGAGTCATGACGCTCAGTGGCCAGATGGTGAAGCCTGTCGGCACGTGCGTAGCTGCGGTGAAGACCAGCAGAATGAGCACTGTCGCCAGGCCCGCCTGCACCAAGTCTTTGGTTTTGTAACCCATTTCAATCTCCTAGGCTGGAGCTGTATAGGACTATTCCTATATCTTTATTATATCACAAAGTGTGTATAAAATCAATGTGTAGTATATAAGCCATAAGCTACTGCCGCTGCTTGCTGTAGCTTTTCGCGCGCTGCCTCGGTGATTTGTGGTACGGTCATATCTGGGGTGGCGTACACGCTTTGCTCTACGTATATGCGGGCGTTTTTGCCTTTGTTTTTGGGCTGGTGTATGTCGCGTTTGTAGCAAAATCCTATGGGCGTGATGGCGACTTCGCTGTCGAGCATGTGCGAGGCGCGCATGGCTACTTCGGCTATACCTGAGCGAAATTTTAGTAGCTGCATGGGGTTTTCGGTGACGTTTATTTTGCCCTCTGGGGCTGCGGCAACTTTGTGGCCTTTTACTAGACTACGCGCTACGCAGTTAAACAATTCTTCTTGTACTGGGTGCAGGTCAACACTTGGGTAGTCCTGGCTACGAAATACCGGCACGGCGCCTATGTAATCCACTAGCGGCCCCACTTGTATTTCACTGGCCGATATTTTGGGCCCACGGAAGTTAAAGTCGGCGCCCATGGTGCGTATATTGCCTATGTCGCCAGGTGCTTTTTGGTGCAGATAGCTGGCGAACAAAAAATAATCCCACTTAGACAAGTGGTTGAATATATAAATATGTGGTGTGTTGTTGGCAGCTATGTGTTCGGCGTCCA
>JAGQND010000093.1 GCA_020428265.1 Candidatus Saccharimonadota bacterium
ATTCCTATTTTTAGAGGTAAAATTAACACTCACTAGCTTTTTTGTAGCATTTGTGATATAATATAATTATAAGTAATCGCTCTTTTGTAAGGATGTGAATCATGACTGTCAAAAGTAGGCAGTGCTGCGAGGATTCCGTGCGCAAACTGCAAATGCCGACCGAATTCGTACTAGGGGTCACTGGTGGCAATCCGCCAGAATCCCTACGGGAATTCAGCGAAATGCGGAAGTTTCTGCAAATCGCGCTCGACGAATCAGGCGCTTGCGAACACTTCTGCAACTAGGCGCGGATATTCCTACTGCACTTCAGCGACGAAACCGTCCGGCTGTACGTGCAGTTCGCCGACTTCCTATACATGTCTGTCGAAGACATGGAGGCCATGCTCGACGACGCGCTTCTCGATGAAGAGGTCTAGGCACCCAAAGGGGCTCACTATCACAGTGAGCCCCTCTTAAATTCTATACAAATTAGGCTTTTTCGGAGTGTTCCTGGCGCCAAGCCGCTATAGCCGCGTGATTACCACTCAGCAGCACCTCTGGTACCCGCATGCCCCTAAACTCTTCAGGCCGAGTATATTGCGGAAACTCCAGCGTTTCGCCATCGCTAAAACTCTCTATAAGCGCGCTTTCGCTACCACCTAGCACCCCTGGTATCAGGCGCACTATACTATCTATTATTGTCATAGCCGGCAACTCACCACCCGTCAGCACATAGTCACCCACACGCAGCTGGTAGTCCACCAGTGTAGTTATACGCTCGTCGTAGCCCTCGTAGCGACCGCATATAAATATATAATTCTCGCCACTCTCCATGTATGCCTGAGCCGTAGCTTGTTTCCAACTATCACCACGCGCCGTCATCAGCACCACCTTGGCGCTAGGGTCTAGCTGTTTAGCGTGCTCTACCGCCGCAAATAGCGGCTCGGGCTTCAGCAGCATACCATCGCCACCACCGTACGGCGTGTCGTCTACTGTCCTGCGCGGCCCCACGCCAAATTCACGTAGGTCTATAGTACTAAACTCAGCATAGCCGTCTTTATGCGCCTTCCACATCATGCTCGAGCCAAAAACGCCCGTAAACATTTCAGGGAAAAGAGTTATCACTTGAAACTTTCTCATTTCTACCAGTGTACTATGTATTGACATTTTATGGAATAGGTATGGTAGTTATAGTTTATAGTTTTATTGCAAAAAACATCTACAACCAAAAAACCACCCCGGGGGGTGATTTTTCAGACATATAAATCTCTCAAACAGTATAAGTGGTGGTTTATACCGTTTAATCTCGCAGTTCAGATTTTGTGAACTTGTTATGATTATATATCAAGATCGTCTAGTTCTTCAAGCTCTTTACGAGACTTTTTCGCGAAGTCAGATTCTTGCACATCGTTATCCACAGTTTTATCTGTAAAGTCTTCCACAGACTCGTCCCCTGTGGATACGTCGTCCGACGATATAGTTACGTCGCGGCCACCATCGGTGTTTACAATCTTTAGATTGTACCTAGCGTCGTTTTTGGTACCAAGTGCGCGTAGTAGCGTACGCAAGCTCTGCGCAGTCACACCACGCTTGCCGATTACTCGGCCTAGGTCTTCTGGATTTACGGTTAGTGACAGTAGCACGCCCTTCTCGTCGATAACTCGCTCGACTACTACATCCTCTGGATGCCCGACGAGTGATTTGACGATGTACTCGACAAATTGTTGGTCGATTGTTGCTGACATATTGCCCCCTTTACGGTCGTTACGGTAGTATGTAACCTTAGTATAGCATGAGCATGGTGCAAGAATACACAAACCGCTTATGATAATTTTATAAAAATATATTGACATTTTATCAAGCTTATGTTATACTGTAATTGTGGTAGGATAGTTAACCTACCCGATCCAGAACAATCCAGACAGAGGAGCCAAAATGGCCAAGAACACCACCGGCAACGGCAAGGGCACCACCAAGAGCCTGTCCGCCGAGGAGCACCGCATGCGGAAGCAGGCCTCGCAGGCCCGCAAGAAGCACAACGGTGCCAAGGGTGTCCACACGGGCTCCCTGTTCACCGACATCTCCGACGACCGTCGCGCCAAGCGCGCCGAGCGGAAGGAG
>JAGQND010000094.1 GCA_020428265.1 Candidatus Saccharimonadota bacterium
AGTGCTAGTGGGTCGGTTAGCTCTGCAAGCATGGTCTTGTTGCCATCAAAGTAGTCCAGGCCTGGCTTACCATTGATAGTAAGCTCGCCCTTACCCTTAGCGTATAGACGTGCACGAGCAGTTGCGCTCTTGCGACGACCTAGGCCGTAAAAGTACTTAGAATCTGCCATATTACTTGACCTCTACTTTCTCTGGAGTTTGAGCAGCATGATTGTGCTCTGCACCAGCGTAGATTTTTAGGCGCTTTAGGCGTTCAGCCTGTAGCTTGTTTTTAGGTAGCATACCCTTTACGGCGTTTTCGATTATGCGTTCTGGGAACTTTTCACGAACTTCCTTAAGAGTAGCGTCTTTGATACCACCAGGAAAACCTGAGTGGCGATAGTAAACCTTACCAGTTTCCTTATTACCAGTTACAACTGCGTCTTTTGCGTTTACCACAATCACGTAGTCACCACCATCAATGTGCGGAGTGTAGGTAGGCTTGTATTTGCCAATTAGGTACTTAGCGATTTCGGTAGAAACACGACCAAGTGGTGCGCTCGCAGCGTCGATAAGTATCCAGCGGCGAGTAACTTCGGTAGGCTTCTGAGAGTAAGTTTTTGGGTTCTTTACAGAGCTCATACTATGCCTCTACTTTCTTGGCTGCTGGCTTTTTAGCTACAGCCTTAGGTGCCTTAGCATCTACCGGCTTTTCAACTGGCTTGATTTCGTCTACAAACTCAATTGTAGCCATTTGCGCAGCATCACCTACACGTAGGCGAGTTCGCTCTACACGTACGTGACCACTGGTGCGGCCAGTTAGCTGAGGTGCTATTACATCGACTAGCTTTATGGCTGCACTTTGAGTGCTTAGGCCAGCTATTACGTTACGACGGTTTGCTAGGTCACCTTTTTTAGCTTTAGTTATCAATTTTTCTATGTAGCGAACTAGTTCTTTAGCCTTAGGTAGAGTGGTTTCGATTTTCTCGTGCTCTACAAGACTAGTAGCGAGGCCCTTCATAAGAGCGCGGCGCTGGTCTCGTTCGCGGCCGAATTTTCGGCCCTGGTATCCGTGACGATGCATCTTCTAGAGCTCCAATTCTGCCAGCTTGTCCTTAACTTCGTCTAGCGCTTTGCTGCCAAAGCCCTTGAGCTCACGAAGATCTTGGTCGCTTAGTGACACTAGGTCGTGTACTGTGCGGATTTCGTTGTTTACAAGTGCGTTAGCAGTACGCGCAGAGAGGTTTAGGTCCTCGATTGGCGTGTTAAGTTCTGATGATTCGTTGCTTTCGCTGTGGCCAAGTGGTGCAGCAGCCTCTACAGTAGTAGCGCCTGCAAGTGCAGTGTATTGGTTTACCAGGATAGCAGCAGCCTCTTCGAAAGCATCGCGTGGGCTTACAGTACCATCAGTGTCTATGGTTAGTATTAGTTTGTCTAGGTTAGTTTCCTGACCTACACGTGTGTTGTCCACCTTGTAGCGTACACGTAGCACTGGGCTATATACTGCATCTAGTGCAATCATGTCGCTATGTAGGCGCTTAACACTGCTGTCTTCGATAGTTTGGTAACCACGACCAGCCTCTACTACGATGTCCATAAGTACAGATGTCTTAGGATCGTCGATAGTAGCTATAACTTGCTCTGGGTTAACAACTTCTACATCAGCGTTTGTCTTGATATCAGCTGCAGTTACTACACCGCCGCCCTTTTTCTCAAGACGTAGTTCAACTGGTTCGTCAGTGTGCACGCGTACACGTACTTTTTTGAGGTTAAGCATGATGTCTACAACATCTTCCTTAACACCCGCAAGAGTAGTGAACTCGTGAGTAGCACCTTCTACGCGGAAAGCTACGATTGCACCACCACGTACGCTCGAAAGTAGTACGCGACGTAGGCTGTTGCCTAGAGTGTTGCCGTAGCCGGCGTGCATAGGTTCTATTACAAACTCAGCGCTTGTGCTGCTGTTCTCGTTTACAGCTGCTAGTAAAGGATTGTGAATTACTTTTGACATATCTAATTGCTCCCTTTTAGCGCGAGTAGTACTCGACGATTAATTGTTCATTGATGTCA
>JAGQND010000095.1 GCA_020428265.1 Candidatus Saccharimonadota bacterium
TCCCGCCAGCCCGCAGCCGCCCGTACAAGGTCCAGATACGTCTAGTTTTAATAAATCAGTCTACATAGATGAAGAAGTAACAGATATGTTTGACTCTTCTAATATAAAGATACCGCCTAGCGCGCCGAGCGAGACTCCACAAAGTCCCAATTCACAACATTCCACCAAGCCTTAACGTAATCATCGCGCTTGTTTTTGTAGTCCAAATAATAAGCGTGCTCCCATACATCTAGCCCGAGCAAAGGTTCGGGCTGACCAAGTAATATCGGCGTATCTTGGTTGGAAGTTGTAGCTATAGATAAATCCGGCTGAAGCCACACCCAGCCACTCCCAAACACACCCAGTGCCTTAGCAGAAAACTCGTCTACAAAAGCTTGAAATGATCCGTATTTTTCTATAATATCTGCCGCCAACTGACCCGATGGTTCACCGCCACCATTTGGTGACATCCACTGCCAAAACAATGAGTGATTGTAGTGTCCGCCGCCTTGATTGCGCACAGCAGCCTTAACGGTCTCCGGTAGCTGCTCATAGCTAACTAGCAACTCCTCAAGCGTTTTGCCTTGAAGCTCAGACTGACCCTCCAAAGCCGCGTTTAGCTTATCTACATACCCTTGATGATGCTTAGTATGGTGCAACACCATGATATCTTTACTAATATATTTACCTAGTGCATCGTAATCATACGATAAATCTGGTAATTTAAACATCTTAACCTCCTGATTTTAGTTTTTTGACTTAGATATTGCCTCTATAGTTGGCACCGAAATATACTCTTTCACACCACCATTTTGCCTAAGCTCACTAAGCTTCTTCTGAAACACAGTAAGTGGCGCTTTCATGCTCACATAGCTTATGCGATCACCCTCGCGAGACAACAACTTCACAATATAGTATCCGTCACCACGAATAGTTGACTTGAAGACATCCGACACGTCCCCTACCTTCAGCTTAGAAGCATGCTCCGCAAGTCCGTCATCTCTGTTATTGACAGGTACGAGCGGAGTCTCACTCACCTCAACCTTTACTCCATCTATAGCCGAAATCTTTGCAGCTGCCTTATTAAAATCAGCTTCACTCTTAGTCGCTGCAACCATTTTATCTCGTAACCTATCCGCTACATCGTCTACGCGAAATGCTACTTTTTGTTTCAGCAGGTCACGTGCTGTTATCTCACGGACTTCGTCTGGCGACCAGCCAAAGTGGTCAAGAGTAACATCAAAGTATGCTTTTTCAGATATTTCGCCATCACTCGACTGTCGCTGACGCTTAATAGACGCATCCACTTCTTCGGATGTAACCTTTATGCCATATTCATTAGCAAGCTTTTCAGCATAACCATAAGTAACAGAATCGTCTAACACCTTGCGCTTGAGTGAATCTAGCTGTGATTGATTCTCTTTACTATATAGGTTGAGTGCTTGCTTTGTGAGTAAATAATGCTCCTGCGACTTAAACCTCTCTAAATAATCTGAATATCGGACCAGCTGGCCATCAACAGAGGCCACTGGTACAGGAATTGCCCTGGTTATACGGTAGAAAAATGTAGACGTATTTTGCGCAATATACAATTGCTGCCAAACCACAAAAAGTCCAGCAAAAAGCGCTATCAGGCTTACCACAATAGTATTGATAACTAACCTGTGTTTAGCATATTGCACAGGGTATTTAAATTTGCGCCCAACAGACAGAATGCGCTCACGATGCTCTGCAACGGTCTCGTTAGTGATACGCTGCTGGATTTCCTCTTGAGAAATCTTCTTGCGCCTATACTTCAATATCTTCTTCATAGCTTCCTTTACTTTTTTCAACCTTCGCTACGGCATCTTGTAGCTTATTATAAATTTGCTCTGGATGCTCTACTTTATTGATAATTAAATCGCCTACATAGGTCTGCATGACAATAGTACCAAATTTAAGAATTTCCCCACTGAACCCAGGTATATTATAGCTAATACTCTGGACCTTTGACAAACCAATCTCGACTACGTCTTT
>JAGQND010000096.1 GCA_020428265.1 Candidatus Saccharimonadota bacterium
TATTATATAACTATTCTGTGATTCTCTATACTTGCATAGTGTTTATTAGGCTGTAGATTGGTATCAATATCGCAGCAATCATACCACCGGCTACTATAGCTAGCACGACCATCAGCACAGGCTCAATAGCTGTAGATATTGTTGCAATCTCTTCGTCTAGCTCATCTTCGTATATCTTGGCCGTTTTACCCATCATTTCATCTATACGACCAGATTTTTCACCGATACTAATCATTTGTGGCACTAGAGAAGGTATATGGTCCTCCACCGAGAGTGCAGCCGACAAATCCTTGCCACCCTTCACCTTATCGGCAGCTTTGTCGATAGACTCAGATATAACGCTGTTATTCACCGCCTGGCCAGCAATTGCCAGCATATCTAGCATACTTACACCAGAATCAAGCAATGTTTGCCCCGTACGGTTAAAACGTGCCATGTAAAGTCGCTCAAAAAGCCCCTTGAACACTGGTATATTCAACTTAAGAATATCTGTAGTGCGCTTTCCTGCATCGGTTTGCATATACTGATAGCCGAGATAAATGATAACAATCAACACCAATATAAATGCCCACCAAAACTTCTGAGCAATCTGCGAAGCGCTGACTATAATTTGAGTAATAAGTGGTAGCGTCTGATGTAAATCTTTATACAATCGCTCCACCTGTGGCACAACAGTAAAGAGCATAAAGCCCATCACGCCAAATATCACCACCATGACAATAACTGGATAAGTCATAGCGCCACGTATGCGGTTCGTAATAGCCGCATCCTTTTCTTGCTGAGCCGCTACGCGCTGCAAAGCATCATCTAGAGTACCTGATGCTTCGCCAGCCTGAACCAGTGACAAGAACAGCTTATCGAATACATCTGGATGCTTAGAAAAAGAATCGTACAATGAGTGTCCGCTCTCGATAGAAACAATAATTTCTTGCACAATCCCGCGCAGGCGACGATTATTCGTCTGCTCTACCAGGGTACGCATACTCTGCGCCAGTGGCAATCCAGCGGCAATAAGTGTAGACAACTGCCGAGTGAAGACGACTTTGTCTTTGGTAGTTATACGCCCAGAAAGCTTATTAAAAAAGTTTTCCTCAGACGCCGCCTCACGTATATCGAGCGGAGTAAAACCTTGATTTACTAAAAGCTTAGCTGCCTCGTGCTCGGACTCAGCCTGAACAACAGCCTTAACAATCTTACCTGTAGCACCATCTTTAGCTTCGTAATTAAACTTTCGCACTAGCCCCTACCCCCTCATTAACCTCTCGAATTCAGTCAAATCTACAGCAAAACTACGCGCTTCGTCATATGTCACGACACCACTCTGAACCAAGCCCACTAATGTGCGGTCCATTGTTTGCATACCTACATCAGCACCAGTCTGTATCACGGCATCTAGCTGATGGGTTTTGCCCTCGCGTATGATATTGCGAACAGCTGGGTTGGCTATAAGTATTTCGGCTGCCACAACACGCCCACCGCCAATTGCTGGTATAAGACGCTGCGAACAAATAGCCATCAAAATATTTGCTAGTTGGGCACGAATTTGCGACTGCTGGTGTGGCGGAAATACGTCAATCATACGGTCGATAGACTGAGCCGCACTGTTGGTGTGAAGTGAAGCAAGCACCAAGTGGCCCGTCTCTGCAATCGTAATAGCCGCGCTAATAGTCTCGAGGTCGCGCATCTCACCAATAAGAACTACGTCAGGGTCCTGGCGCAAGCTTGAGCGCAAGGCTGCCGAGAAACTATAGGTATCGTAGTGAACTTCTCGCTGCACCACTACAGACTTTTTAGACTTATGCGTAAACTCTATAGGGTCCTCGATAGTAATAATATG
>JAGQND010000097.1 GCA_020428265.1 Candidatus Saccharimonadota bacterium
AATCATATACTTAGTATACAAAACTTATGGTAATAAGCTAAATTGCATTTTTACCCCTGTTAGTATATAGTTATAATTTGTGATTGCTGATATAAATATTACCGAAAAAAGCTTTGGACCTAAAACACTCATGAGCAGTGTTAAATTTAGTGTAGATAATGGCGAGAAAATCGGCATAGTTGGCCGCAATGGCGTGGGTAAGTCTACCCTATTTGGTATACTTACTGGCACCGATAAAGATTATAGCGGCGAAGTCATATACAAAAACGGTACAGTTGTAGTAGCTACTCAGCAAGAACACCACGACGTGGGCGAATCTACGGTTCTACAATATGTACTCGCTGGATTACCGGAGTATTCGAAGTTAAGCAGTATCATAGAAACATACCCCGAAACTATGGGTGATGACATGAAGATGATAGATGAGTATACGCAGGCTTTGATGCGGTTCGACGATAAAGGGTTTTATCAAATTGAGGAGCAAATTGAGCGCGAACTTGATAATTTTCAGCTTAACGGCGTGGCACATAGGAAGTTTAGTACGCTGAGTGGTGGCCAAAAGCGACTAGTAGAAATTGTAAAAATCATGCACAGCGATGCCGACCTAGCGCTGATAGACGAGCCGACAAACCACATGGACTATATAGCTAAAGAGCAGTTTATAAACTGGATGCAGGCTGCGCGTGAAGGTATGTTGGTGATAACTCACGACCGAGATGTGCTGCGTGAGGTGGATAGAATCGTGGAGTTAAAAGACGGCGGATCTGCCAGTTACAGGGGTAATTACGACGCTTACTTGAAGCAAAATGCTGTGCAAACAGGTACGCAAATGAACGATTTTGAAATGATTGAAAAGCGCATAGCCAACCTTAAGGTAAAAGTACTTGATTATCAGCGGCTTAAGGAGAAATCACGTAACCCTGGCACCATACAGAAGTTTAAGCGCCTAGAAGAAGTATCGCGAAAAGAGCTCGCCGAGCTACAAGCTAAAGAAAAGCCGACGTTCTGGATAGACAAAGAATCTGCCGAGAATTTAAATTATAAAGTTGCTTCGCAGTATAGTAAGTTCAAATCTCGCAATATTCGCATGAACTTGCGCTCCGATGAGTCGCGTTCTAAGCACGTGTTGATAGACGTCAAGAATTTGAGTCTTGGCTATGGCGACAGCGTGCTATTTGAAGGTCTGAATATTGACTTACGCGAAGGCGAAGCTGTGGAGCTGCGTGGGCGTAATGGTGCAGGTAAGACCACGCTCATAAAGACTTTGCTGGGCACGGGCGACGCGTTGCAACTTGCTGGCGATGTAACGCTCGACAAGCACATGCGTGTGGGCATATACGAGCAAGAAGTTGCGCCTACGTACTTTGATATGCCGCTAGAGCAAGCCATAGAGAATATGTATATGAGCCGCAAATTACCAATAACTACTACTAAAGTGCGACAATTGCTTAGTGATTATTTATTTACCGAGGGCGATGGTAAGGTACCAGTGGCGCGCTTGAGTGGTGGTCAAAAAGCAAGGTTTCAGCTGATAGCCATGCTGGCCAATGATCCGCAGTTACTGATACTCGATGAGCCTACAAACCACCTAGATCTACCTAGTATCGAAGAGCTTGAGGTAGCGCTCGATAAATACAGTGGCGCAGTGCTATATGTGAGCCACGATAGCTACTTTCGCGAAGCACTTGGTGGTGAAGTTGTGCAGGTGGGCGCAGCTTAAGCATTATATATTTCACCCGTCACTTGATATAGTAACTGTATGACAAGTGAGGGAAAATTTACAGTTATAGAAAGTCCGT
>JAGQND010000098.1 GCA_020428265.1 Candidatus Saccharimonadota bacterium
CAACGGGTAGCGACTATAACAAACTTGGTATACCTGGCGAGGCCGAATATTATGGTCGCGGCGTACACTACTGTGCCACATGTGACGGTGCATTTTACCGTGAAAAGCGCCTAGTAGTAGTTGGTGGCGGTAATTCTGCCGTGCAAGAAGCTATATTTTTGACACGATTTGCTAGCCATATAGACCTGCTAGTGCGCAGTACGGTGAAGGCGAGTGAAGTGTTGCAGCATGACTTACAGAAATATGTCGACGAGGGCAAGATTACTATTCACCTAGGGGTAAAACCTAAAGAAATAGTGGCCGTAGATAATAAAGTTACTCATGTACTGGCCGACAAAGATAGCGAAGAAGTGAAGTATGAAACCGATGGAGTATTTGTGTTCATTGGCCTGAGCCCTAATACGCAATTCTTAGAGGGGTCTGGCGTAGAGCTCGATGACAGTCGCCTAATAAAAACGAATGAGCATCTAGAAACTAATTTACCTGGTGTGTTTGCTTGTGGCGATGTGCGCAGTGGTGCGACTATGCAAATAGCTAGCGCAGTGGGCGAGGGTGCTACGGCAGCTCTTAGTATTCGTGAATATCTAGACGAGCAAAAGCGTAAATAATTAGTTGCTCTGCTGGAATTTGCGGGGATAGTCGGTAACTATACCGTCTATCCCTTTTAGTGCAAATAGGTCTACCGTTTTGGCGCGATTCGCCGTGTATACATACGTAAAAAGCCCAGCGCGTTTGGCGACTTCTATGGCGATGTCGTTGACGTGTAAGCGATGCCAGCCCACAGCCGTGAGGTTGAGGGTGCGCACAAAAGGTACAAACATGTATGGATTCATGCTGTGAAGTAGCGCTAAGTTGATGTCTTTATTGAGGTAGCGCAGGCGGGCTAGCGACCTTACGTGGAAGGACGAAACTATTATATTGTCCCAGTCGCTAGGTTTTTTGATATAGCTAGATATCATATTGTTTACTGCGGTCATGCCGCGAGCTGGTTTGTATTCTAGATTAAGCAAAACTTCGCCAAAAAATGTATCGAGCACGTCTTTTAAAAGAGTTATGTGGCCGCACTCTCGTAGCTCCGCTAGCGTGTGTTTTGCTATTGTTAGGCCGTATATTTTGGGGTCGTGACTCATGATAAGTATGCGGTCGGATGTCATGCGGACGTCAAACTCAAGGATATCGGCGCCTTCGTCTATGCCGAATTGTAGGGATTCTATGGTG
>JAGQND010000099.1 GCA_020428265.1 Candidatus Saccharimonadota bacterium
CGCCTTGCTTAGTTAAGAATTTGTGAAAGGTCTTGTCGGTAAAGTCTGTTTTGTTGTCAGAAAAAAACGCCGGGCCGTGCCACAGCGTCTCGTGTTCTAGATGTTTAGCAGCAGTGCGGACCTGCTCATTTATGCGGTCTTCTACATTTGCACGCTCGGTGTAGCCGATTTTTTGTGAGCCTTCGTTATCTGGCTCAGTCGGTAGAGTGTATGAATATATCTGGGGGTAGACTACTTTGGTAGTCTTTATTACATGCTGGTTTTGATTATGAGAGGAGCTCTCTCTCTCTCTCTCTCTCTCTCTCTCTGTTCAGTATCGCTCATATAGTACTCATTTTAACATCTACCACGCCACATATCCACCCACACAAAAAACACCCCAGAACAGGGGTGTTTTAGTAATGGGTGTCGTAATTCTATAACTCTGGTAGTGGTACACCGGTCTTTTTGGACACTTCACGAGCCCAGTCTAGTAGGCGTGCGAATTTAGCATCACGTGCAGCCTGTTCTACATCATGATCTTCAAGGCGACCAAAATACGAATCCATGGTGCTTATTAAGCGGTCTAAATCTGATTTATCGGCTTTTTGATCTAGCTTTTCGTTAACTTCACTACGGAAATCTTCGATATACTTAAATAATTTCGTATATTGTTCGT
>JAGQND010000009.1 GCA_020428265.1 Candidatus Saccharimonadota bacterium
TCAACTACACGACCAAGTAACTCTGGGCCAACAGGAACATCAAGCACGGTACCTTTAAGGGTAACTTTGCTACCCGCCACTACAGATTCATCACTACCTAACAGCACGGCACCGATTTCATCTTCGTTCAAGTTGAGAGCAAATGCTTCTACGACACCTTCATCGGTTTCGATAAGTAGCACTTCGCTATAGCCGGCAGCGCGTAGGCCATAAACCCACGCCACGCCGTCACCCACACGGGTAACGACACCGACGCTCTCTAAATCACCGGATACCTCAAGCGCCTGTATGGCATCCTTTATCTCTTTGCTTAAATCTGTAACTGATAGTTCTGGCATAGTTGTTCCTTATAGTTTGCTTGCTGTTAATTGGTTCAATTTATGACGGATTGTATTGTCTAGTTGCTTGTCTGGAGTGTCAATTTTGACACCGCCAAGCAGAGTTTCGTCGATACTAGTACGCAAGTGAACCTCTTTCGCGCTCGTCGACTTTTGTAGATAGCTAGTGACAGACTTCAAAGTGTCATCACTTAGCTTATGGCTGCTCGCTACATCGGCATATAGGACACCTCGGTCAAGGAGAGCGGCCTCGATGTCCCGAACAAGTAGCGATACTTCTTTAGTTCGTTTTGATTCTACTAGGTAAGCGGCAAGTTGCTTAGTAATATCCTTGCCTTTTAGTAGTTCGCCGGCAAAATACACAGCGATTTTACGCCTCGGTATGCGAGCTTGTGCCATGTTACGCGTTTTCCTTTACAGCTTCGGCAATGATTTTTTTGTCTACATCACCACTAACTGCTTTGCCCACTACCTTTTCGGTAGCAAGAGCAACTAGGTCTATAGTGTCATTGTGCAGTGATTTACGCGCTGCTATAACATCTTTTTCCAGTTGGTCATGAGCATCTTTAACAATTTTCTCTGAGCGAGCTTTGGCTTTTTCTTCGGCGTCAACAATTTTGGCGTTAGCTTCGTCCTTGGCGGTTTCCACTATATCGCGCGCTTCTTGCTGAGCTTCTTTGAGTGCTGCTTTGATTTCATCTTGAGCAGCCGCTGCTTTCTCTTCAGCTTCCTTGGCAGCTTCAGTGCTAGCCTCTATGGCAGCTTGTCGGTCGTCGACGGCTTTCATAAGAGGCGGGAAGACAAATTTGTTAAGTAGGTAAACGAGTATCACAAACGCAACGCCCTGCAAAACGAGCATTTTCCAATCGATACCAAGCGACGACATAACATCGCCTGAACCTTCGGTGGATGCAAATTGTTGGAGTACGTTTGACATGTGACTCCTTAGGCTACTGCTTTAGCAATAAAGGCAACCACGATACCGATGATAGCTAGTGAGTCGGCAAAGACGATAGCTGTGATCATAAGTGTACGGATTGGACCTAGTTGTTCTGGGTTTCGACCAAATGCGTTAAGTGCACCACCACCGATAATACCAATACCTATAGCCGCACCAAAGGCAGGCAAAGCGTATGATAGCGCAAATGCTAGTTGTTCCATGTAATTTTTCTCCTTAATTTATTACCTATATTATAACATCATTCCGACTGAACTGCCGCACGGGGGTGAGTATCAGAAGGTGAATGATCAACAGATGTAATGTTAGCGTCTTCATCGTGAGCGCCATGACTCTCGACAGCTAGGGATGTGAATATGATAGTAAGCATGAAGAACACATAAGCCTGTATGAAGCCGATAAACAGCTCGAAGGCCATAAAGAATGGCAATATAACAGCCGCCAAATAACTAGTCAGAACAGATACGATAATAAGTAGGATTTCGCCAGCGAAACAGTTACCGAACATACGAACGCTTAGCGCAATATAGCGTGAAACTTCACCGATAAGCTCCAGAAATCCCTCGAACGAACCAATAGGGTCCTTAAGTGGATTGCGAATATAACGCTTGAGGTTGCCTATGTTGCCATGGGCGCGCACGGCATAGAACTGAACTGTCATAAACACGACAAGCGCTACAGCAGTGGTGAAGTTAAGGTCAGCTGCCACCGAGCGGAGTACGGCCTTACCTTCGTAGGTTACACTCTCGAGACCCGGCAACACACTCATCCAGTACGAAAACAACATAGCAAAAAATATCGTCAAAGCTAGCGGAGCAACTTTGCGTGCTAGTTTTTTATCTGGGATAACGCTATATACCTGCCCAAGCATACCCTCGAAAGCCCACTGCGCCAAGCCCACAAAGCGATTGTAGCGGCCCGCTCGCACCATACGCGAAACATACATAAATACAGTGATAAGTAGTATAGAGCTTACAATACCCGTAAGGAATGAATTGGTGATAGAAAATCCACCAACAGTAAATAAAGTCAGCGGGGCAGCATGAATATCGATACTGATGGCAAATTGATTTAACATTATATATTCGCTTTCTTATACTGCTTTCTAACTAAAATTCCCGACCCCAAAAGTCCGAACACTACGCCACCTATGGACGCCCAAGGCTTGAGACCAAACTGTGCGTCTAGCCAAGAACCGAGAGCCATACCGAGAAGCACAGGTACAAACATGCGCCAAGTGGTGTCAGCTGCTATAACAAACAACATATAACCCGCCGATTTATCAGGCTTGGCTTGTATTTCATCGGACGTTTTTGATTTATCGTCGCTGTTTGTACTCGCAGCAGCGCTCATTACAGTACAACTCTAACAGAGTTTACCGGCTAACGCAACAACTAGCGGGCAATTTAAAAGCCGCCACTATGTGGCGGCGGTGGGTCAGAACGACCCGAAGTCGGTGCGAACCTCGCTGGCGGCACCATGGCCGCGCGTTGCGGGCGGATCGCCGGCTTCGTTGTGCTTCAAGATCTTCTTGCGGCTTCGGCTGGACGTACCAGCGTCATCCAAGATCTTGGCCAGTTCGACGGGATCGACACGGGGTGCCATTAGTCCTCCTCGGGTGATTTCTCCTTGGTATCAATTAGATACTTTTCTATTATAGCATCATTTTTAATATAATTCAAGCTGCGGCTAAAGTGCCACATCAACATTTTGTGACGCCTATCGCGCTCTTCATCAGTGTGCACCTCACGGCCTAGATGTTCCGTAGTAGGCACCAAACTACCCCAGTTGTTGAGCCAGAAAGACGGGGTAAGCTCAGACCCATAATTCACCGCCACGTCATTTAGCACCGCAAAACCTACGCGACTATGCGGCCGCCCAAACTCTACCGCCGCATGGTGCGCCGACCACAAAACAGGCTCGCTAAGTTCACACATCGCCACATTGGCCGCAAAATACGCAGGTATATGCCGTATATCTTCAAGACGCCTTGCAGAATACTCACGGTCGCTGGCAAGGCGTTCGTGCAATTCATCGTCTTTTTCGCCATGCAATACCTGGCGATCAATAGTTAACTTAGTAGCGTTAAGTAGCAGCTCTAAACCGTAATCGGTATATATAAAATGCTTAATAATCGGCTTGAACCTACTAAAATTATCGTCTTTCATGAGTTTTTTAATCATTGGCACCAGATAATCATCTAGCACTTTCTTTGCCAACTCCTCACGCGGGCCAACATGATTATATATATCTTTGGCCACGCTCGCGATTTGCCCGGGAGTAAAGCCAAACGTGTCAGGACCAGCATCTAAAACCCTTAACACAATCGACTGTATAGTCACATAGTCTGTGTGCGCCGACATCTCGAGCGACGGAGCATCATGTTTATGAAAATCAAGAATCTTATATACGTCCTCCACGGCATCGGACACCGTCTGACTATTGCCACCTATAGAATCATAATTAACGTCATATATATTCCACATGTCACCGTGGCCCTTGTAGTATACAGCCGCATGGTATCCACGATTTTTTACCGCGTCACGGTATATCTCTCGGGCTTTATCCAACACACGGTCCACCATGTCAGACATAGCCGGGTCGGCTTCCAGCCTCTCTACCAGCCCTAGTAGGGCATGCGTGGTTGCTATTTTCTGCGACTCGTAGCCAGACTTCATCACGCCAGCATGTAGGTAATCCGCGCCAGCTTTTTCAAAAAAGCTCGACGCTATTATAGATACACCCAGGCAAGTAGGCGGTAACTTTTCGACACCCAAAGCCTCTATATATTTTGGCGAAAGCCTCAGTGGGTTATAGTCATATTCACCATTCTCAGCCGGCTCACCACTAGAAGTTTCGGTCAAAGATTTTATTTTATCAGTCAGCCAACTTATCGCAGCTCGCTCATTTTCCTCGGTACCAGTCTTAAATAATTCCACATTTTTATCGGCTTCATCACCTAGTAAACTATAAGATTCCTCTATAATTCGCTTACCAAACTGCTCCACACGCCGCACAGTATTTAAGTCATAGCCGTCACTAAACTTATCTGCTATGCGCATAGGAGAGTCCACTAGTATCGGCCTGTTACCCCCTTGCTCCTCTGGTGCCGTAGGGTAAGATGCCGCTATATCCAGCAAAAACTCATTGTCTGTATACAGTTCATACGCACTGCGTAGCCCAAGCACGCCAAACTTCTCGATAATTTGCGTATTTGGCGTAGCGGGAGCCTCTTCGGCGACAGGAGGCAGCGGCTCCTTGAGCATTATGTCCTGCGCAAGGTCGAGCAGCTCATCAAAATAAACAGGGTAGCTAGCCCTGTCAATCTTCTCAATAGCCTCTTTTATCTCGCGCAACTCCATTTAAATGTATTATACCACAAAATGCTTAAAAATACAATACTAGGCGCTGCTGTATACTATAAACATGCCCCGCAGACACACTCCCCAAAAACACACACCATATACATATGTAAATCACGAAGCCAGCAAAACACGCTATCGCTCACAGGCCGAAGCTCAAAAGGCCGCTGAACTAGGCATGCTACGCAACCCGAGTGTAGAGCTAGAAGCATACCAAGGCGCCGACGGCGGGTGGTACCTTACGAGCCAAGTAAAAAATCATTGACATAGCATAGATATCGGCATATAACTTAGCCATGGAGACTCCATCGGATAGGCTACTTCAGCTGCACTTGGCTACGCACAACGCCATGGCCGACAATCACGGCAAACTACCCGACGATGAGCACGCAAAAAACTGGCAACACGAAATATCGCGGTTTAAACAGCCGTTTTTTTATTGGAACGAACAACCCGCAGCAACATATATAGATAACGCGTTTAACGCGTACGACTACGAAGCCGCCAAGGCCACACTAAACCACAAACTGTACGTCCCTATAGGTCATGCGGCTATGCGCAGTAGTATATCTGGCTGGGCAAAACAAGCATATATGGGTGATATCATAAAATACCTAGAGTGGAATCACGAGCGCGCCGACATACTAAATAATTCACTAGATAGAGACAAAAAAGAATTTCACGATGTTGTTGTAGACGGCTTCAATAGCTTGATAAACTTGAATTATTTTCCGCTTCACTCACTATGGGAAGCTCAAGACGCATACAGGCGCACCCGTGTGTTTCAGCTTGACGCCATACAGTCAGGGCTGCACCGCGCCGTAGGTATATACTACTCGCACACCGACACTATCCAGATTGCAAATCTGTACGAAAACAAACTCGCCATGAGTGGAATAGGCAACAGCATAGGCCGCACTGTACTGCACGAGTATATACATGCATCGGGTAAATACGGTGGATTTGAGCTGCACGACACCAGTCAACCACAATCCTGGCGCGCAATCGACGAAGGCTTTACCGAGCACTCTACCGTAATAGCGCTCGACCGTTCGAGCCCAGAACCTGGCACCGTAGACCCCAGCAAGCGCCGCAACGACACGCATAAAATCACATCGTATCACCCGGAGCGCAAGCTGGTACAGCGCATACTAGATGCTACCAATACACCGGCAAACGAACTGGCCGACATATACTACAGCCCGCGCAACATACCACAAACCGACCGTCGCAAGCGTGATTTACTACGCAAAATCGGCCAAAAATGTGGCGGCGAAGACGTGTTTATAAAACACATGCTAGCCTACGAGAACGCGTCTAAGGTAACAGTACGCAACAAAATCGTCAAAAAAATCATAAAGAGCCTTGAATAAGCGGAAGTATGATATATTTAGTATAGTTAAAGGGGGAGAGATGACCGACAACCAACCAAAAGTGATTTTATATAGCGCTAGCTGGTGCGCTTTTTGCCACACCGAAGCCCAATGGCTAGACCACCTAAAAATCCCTTATGTCAAAAAAGACATAGAAGAAGACAAAGAAGCTTACGAAGAACTTATGACCAAAACTAAAGGCAACTACAGTGGCGTGCCTGTTACCGATGTAGCCGGCGAAGTTATCCTTGGTTTTGATCGCCCCAAACTCCTTGGCGCCATCAAACAAGCTGGCCTAGACTCTACAGCTAGCGCCCCTGCGGCATAATACACACCCCTCGTAGTCAAGCGTAAGAAGTTTTGTTTACAGAGTGTATACTTTATACTCTAATTACTATGAGTGAGGCACCTCTATACACCGCCCACGACTTTAAACACGGTATGCCACCGCGAATTTTTGGTAGCGAAACAGAATACACCAGTAGCAATGGCATAGAAGACATATTTCTACCCCGCGGCATGCACCCTGATACAGGGGTAGAGCAACAAGTACTCGATGACTTTATACCCCCTGAAATAGTAGTCGGCATAGGTAGGCATACCATGCAAAGTGCGGTACTCACCACTGGTGGCGAAATGTACCTAGACTGTGGCGACATAGTAGAATACGCTACTCCAGAATGCAACACTCCCAAAGAACTCGTAGGGCACATACGCGCCGGCGAAGAAGCCGTACTCCAAACTCTAAACAATGCCGATGAGACTTTTAGTCACGTATTTTTGCGACGCATGATGCTAACTAAACGCGCTGGATTTGCGCATGTACAGACAGGCAGCGGGGTATTGATGATCGAAAATAGCCTGGGCCACCACGAAAACTACTACTCACCAATGCCAGAATACCCCAAACATAGCCTAGCTCGCGACAAGCTGGAAGAAGAGATGAAAGCCAGCGAACCCATGCAACAAATTATAGGTTTTTTGGCGCTTCGCAAAATCATAGATGGCATAGGTATGGTGGACTACGACAACTACTCAATATCACAAAAAGCTACGGCATTTGACATAAATAATATGTTTACAGTGTCTACCACACACGGCAAAAAAATTGCCCTGCGTGTACAACAGGACCGACTAGAAATCCGCACCGGCGAAGGCAGCAAATCAGACTGGGCTGAGGAGTTCAAATACAGCCTAACTTCGCTAATACTACGACTAGTAGAGCATGGCAAATACCCGCGCGAGCTCATGCTCGACAACCCACAGGCAGCACTAAACATACTATGTGAAGACCCCAAGGCCAAGGTAGCGCTCAAAAGCGGCGACGAAATGCGTGGCATGGATATCCTCAAAAACCTTGTAGACGAAGCTATGGAACTACACATAGAACACCCAGACGCGCCGCGCTACGAACGCAAAGCAGCCCTGGACTTTTATGATTTTTACAGCGACCTAGAAAACATAAATCTGCGCGACAACGATGCCAAAGCGCTAGCCGACCGCATAGACTGGGCGGCGAGATTCAACTTTTTGGTACGCCGTGGCGGCACCTACGAAACACTAAATACGCGCAACCTAAATGCCGTCCGCGACGATTTAAAATGGGACATAGTAGGCGAAAAAGACATAGCCAGAAAATACTTTCATAAATTTGGTCACACTGCGCTGCGCGGCATATACTTACCACCTCCAAACACCCGCGCCAAAGGTCGTATAGAACTCGCAAAATACCTAGACGAACACCATGGTGTAAGAAGCATAGAATGGGATTCAATCGAATTACTACACGGCAACTCATACCCGCTGCTCAACCCTTACGGCGTATCACCCGAGCGCATACAAGAAATTAAAAACATGGCCGATGGCAGGTTTGACGATACGGACTTTGAATGAGCAAAGAACCAGAATACACTATGAACGACTACCGCTACGGCGCGCCGCCTAGGCTGTTTGGTAGCGAAACCGAATACACCACAAACACCGACATACAAGGTAGCATAATAAACAGACCAGGTAGCCCCAACTTTTCGGAGTTTTTAGACGAAAAATACATAGCCGCACTAGAAGACGAGGGTCGAGAGCAAATCATTCACACTACAACTGGCGGCAAAATATACATAGACTGCAAACCCATAGAATACGCCACGCCAGAATGCACCTCGCCCGAAGAATTGCTGCTACACGAAAAAGCCGGCGAAGTATTAGTGGAACAAATCGTTGAAAACCTGTCGGAACACTACCGCACGCCAGCCCGCCTAACCAAACGTAGTGGCTACGCACGCGTGCGTATAGGCGACGAACTAGTCATGGCCGAAGACAGCATAGGACACCACGAAAACTACAGTAGTATCAGCTCAATTTCGTCTTCTAGACGCATATTATCCGAGTCGTGGTCGCCCAAACTCGACATGAAAATGAATAAAATAACTGAGTTACGCGGCCTAGCAGACTATTTAGCCCTACGCAAAATCATAGATGGCGCTGGCATGGTGGGGCAGTTTGGCTACGAACTATCACAAAAACCTACAGCAATAAATTATCGTAGTTTTCAAAGCAGCTTAGAACACGGCAACAAAAAGCCGTTCTATGCCGACATCAACCAAGACCGCCTAGAAGTTCGCACGGGTGAAGGCAATAAGTCAGATTTTGTGATTAAACTCAAACACGGCCTCACGTCACTAGTATTACGCCTCGTAGAACACCGCCGCTGGCCAGAGCACTTAGTACTAGCCGACCCCAGCAAAGCCGCACTCAGGCTATCGGCCAACCCACACGCGACAGTCAAACTAGAAAACGGACTAGACATGAAAGCGCTCGATGTCCTGCGAGGAATAGTAGATGAAGCCGCCGACCTAGCAAGTGAATACGACGTACCAAAATACGAAATCCGCGCGCTCAATGATTTTTATACACTATACGACGACCTACAAAAAGTCTCACTACGCGACGACGAAGTTGCGTCCGTGGCCGACCGTCTAGACTGGGCGGCGCGCTACCAACACCTATTATCACACGGTGGAACTTACGAAACCCTGCACACTCGCAACCTAGAGTTCGTCAAGCAAGACCTACTGTGGGATATGTGCGGCGAGGGCGACAAAGCTCGCCACCACTACCGTAAGTTTGGACACTCGGCACTCACGCGCGAAATACCAAAGCCACCTATGACACGCGCCCACATACGCACCAAACTAGCCAGCAGCGCATTTGCCACCGGCGACCTACACTATATGAGCTGGGAAAATATCTACACCAACCACGGCACCGCGTATACATTCTACAACCCCCACGACCCACACAACTACACCGAACGCTACCGCGAGCGCCCATAGCTGGGTTATACTGTAGTAAATGACTACCAAACAAACAATTACTACAAAATCCGGCCAGGAGGTGGCATATTGGGAGCACCATAAGGGTCAAAAGCCCACGCTGCTGCTCGTACATGGGTTTACAGGCTCGCACGATGGATTTCAATACCTAGTACCGCTACTGAGCGAGTACCACCTGGTAATCCCAGACTTGCCAGGCTTTGGCGTAAGCCCACTGCCACACGCCAAACTAACACTACGTGAACTAGGGGCACTACTGGTAGAGTTTGCCAAGGCACTAAACCTGCCCAACACACCACATATGGTGGGTCACAGCATGGGCACGCTAGTGGTAGCGGAGGCTGCACGGCAAGCTCCACAGGGGTTATTTAGCCATAAAATCGTACTTATAAGCCCAGTACCATCGCGCATAAGGCCCGTAGATAGCCGCAAACTAGGCGCTATGGCCAGTCAGCTATACTACACAGCTAGCAACAGACTGCCCGTAGTAGGCAAGCGTATAGCCAAAAGTCGCATAATAACCCGCGTGAGCACCCGCATGATAACCACCACGCGTAGCCGCGCCGAGCGCAAAAAAATATACCAGCACCACTTTGACAACCTCAACTACATAAGCAGCATATCGTGGTACAGCAGGCTATATAAAGAAATCAACAAAACCGGCCTAGCCGACTACCTACCCACGCTAGAGCTATTTGACTTATACCTAGTAAACGGCACCCGCGACAGCGTAACTCCACTCAAAAAACTACGTAAAGTCACCAAAAACAGCAAAGCCAAACTATACGCCATACCAAATGTAGGACACCTATCGCACTACGAAAAACCCGCCGAACTGGCGACGGCAATTAAGAGTTTTCTGCAATAACTTGCGTGTAAAGATCTACAAATTTAGGTATGACGGTTTTGACGTCGTGTGTGCGCGCTAGCTTGGCAGAATTTTTGCCGTAAGTCGTGCGCAGTTTCTTGCTATCGAGGTATTGCTGCAGCGCGTCGCTCATAGCTGGAACGTCGTCTACTGGCAACAAAAAGCCCGTCTCGCCACCCACGCAAAGTTCACCCAGCGCACCGGCATCTACCGCTGTGACGGGCTTGCCACACGCCATGGCCTCTAGCATAGCCAGGCACTGCAGCTCAGTAGGCGACGGCACAGCAAATATATTGCCAACTCGGTGCAATTGCACCAAATCTTCATCACTCACGAGTCCCGTAAATGTAACTTTGTCGCTCAGCGAGCAGCCCTGGACCATTTCGTGGAGTTTTTCGCTAGAATTACCCGCGCCCACAAACAGTCCATGAAAATCATAGCCACGGTCGCTAAGATTGCGCATAGCTTCGACTAGTATATGTAGGTGCTTTTCTTCATCCACGCGGCCAATCCAGCTGATGATGACTTTATCTTTAGGTATGTCAAACTTCTTGTAAATCTCGTCGCTTGGCTCAGCAGGGTAAAACCTGTCGAGGTTTATACCATTGCTTATAGCCACGGCCGGTGCCTCTATGCGCGTCAAATTAAATAACTTCAGTGCAGACTCCGTAGGCATAACAATCCGGCTCGCACCACGATACAGCAGCGAACCATACTCGCTTATAAAATAACTCACAGGCTTGGAAATAGGGGCCAGCGCTTTGATGTTTTTAACCATGTTGTCGGGCATAACGTGATTAGTAGCCACTACTGGCACGCCGCGGTTTACGGCCGCACGTAGCATGCCAAGACCCACCGTAAGCTGAGTATGCACATGTACTACGTCAGGCTCAAATTCGTCTATAATGCGGCGCATTTCACGGTCGTACGTAACCGAAACGCGCAAATTCTTGCGAAACGGCAGCCCAAAAGCACGTATACGCGTAATTTCGTAGTTTTCGTCGATTTGCTTGTAGCCACGCCTGCGCTGAGACGGAGCAACAACCATAACTGTGTGGCCAGCATCGGCGAGGCCTTGAGCAAGAGTTCGGGCTGCCGTGGCAACACCACTCTTCATCGGCCAATGCTGGTCGTTAGCGATAAGTATACGCATTTAATTCATTATATCATGCTAAAATAAAGCATATGGGTCATGACAATCCAATGGGCAAAGCATTGCTCTATACTATCATCTTGTCAGCGGTGACGCACCTGTCGCTAAGTCTTTTTTATAGCATCACCAACAATCAGCCAGAATACGCCAACATGTTCCACATACTCGGCTTCGACCTACTATGGCCACAGTTGGCACAGGGCCAAGCAAACGCAATCCTGGGCATGATTTTCGTAGCAGCTATATGGGCTGTCATTGTAGGTTTACTATATAAAATCCACGGGCACAACTCTATATCGTCTAAAGTTAACACGAAACCGAACACTAAAAGCAAAAACCACAAAAAATCCAACGACGCATGAAACTACTATTTGACGCACGCTATATTCGTACCGATTATCACGACGGCATAAGCCGCTACACCACCGAGCTAGCCAACGCTCTGGCGCGCCAAACGCCTAGCGTCATATTTATAGTTAGCAACAAAACCCAGCTCAGGTTTTTACCGCGAGGCAGCAAGCACATCATGCTACATAGCGTCACATCTTGGCGCGAGCCACTCTCAGCACTATGGCTCAACCGCTACAAGCCCGACGTAGTAGTATCACCTCTGCAAACCATAGGTTCGGTAGGGCGCAAGTTCAAACTCGTACTCACGCTACACGACCTCATATATTACAAGCACCGCACACCTCCGCCACAATTCAACCCGGCCATACGAGCCCTGTGGCGCATATACTACATGACATACATACCGCAGCGTATCACGCTCAACCATGCCGACTTAGTGGTAACGGTCAGTGAAACCAGCAAAAAAGAAATCATAAAAACCAAGCTCACTAAGCGCCCTATAGTAGTGGTGCCGAACGCCGCACGCGACTTAGTAGAGCTACTCGATGAACCAGTAGAGCAAACTCACGAAAAACCGCGAAACCTCATATATATGGGGTCATTTATACCGTATAAAAACGTTGAAACCCTCATACGCGCCCTAGAATTCATACCAGACCACACCTTGCACCTACTGAGCCGCATACGACCCAAGCGCCAGCAAGAGCTACTAGATATAGCGCCGCCGAGGGCTAAAATAGTGTTTCATAACGGCGTAACAGACACCGAATACGCCGAGCTACTTGCCGATACCGCTATAATGGTAAGCGCCAGCAAGGCAGAGGGTTACGGGTTGCCACTTGCCGAAGCCGTAGCCATGGGTGTGCCAGCTGTCGTGACAGATATGGAGATATTTCACGAAGTTGCCGAGGGCGGGGCACTATACGCCGACCCGGACGACCCGAGCGACTTCGCTACCAAAATAAAATCACTCGACAGTCTCAAAAAACGCGACGCACTGGTAGAAGCTGGTATAAAACATATAGCTAAATTCAATTGGGACGAATCGGCCAAAGCACTGCTCGAAGCCATAAATAAACTCTAGTCCAAAACTGATACAAAAGCTAAAGGCCCCGCTCGTAGTGAACGGGGCCAGTAGCACCTTGCTTATTTAGTTATGAGTCAGTCAGGCAGCCAACGCCGCAGCGAAGCATTCTTCGTAGCGGTCGTAATTCTGGCGGAAGCCACAGTGCGTGGCCTTGACGGCCAACACCTTGGGCTTCTGCGGCAAGTTATTCACCCACCACTTGGCCGAATCGGGCTGCACGACAGGACTCTTGGCGGTGTCGCACACAACGTACACCACCTTGGCGCCATCGAGAGACTTCACAGCCTGCTCAATGGGTCCACGACCAGCCTCGATCATCCAGCGCGTCTGACGCGCCAGCATCGAGAGGTAGTGCCCACTCAGACCCTGCTTGGCCTTAGCCACCAGGTCGTCGTAGTCACCACTGGTCACTTCGTCCCGGGCGGGCATCATGTCGTCGCCTACTGGCACCTTGGTACCGATGAGCGACAGAGCACCCGCGGCCGGCACGGCCAGCGCTCCATGGCGGAGCACTCGGTGCGCCAGCGGGTCGGCGATACCGTCGAGCCCGTTCGGGGCGTCAACCAGAATCACCCGCAGACGCTTCATGTCGAAGTCTGGCACCATGTCGCGGAATTCCGCGACAATGAACGGCACCAACATGCCACCCATGGAAGCGCCCACCAAAACCAACTTCTTGTCGGCCTTGGCGGCGACAGCCATGCCCTTGGCCACGTAGTGGATCAGGGCGCCGGACGGAAAGTCACGACCCTCGGTGTGGTACGCCCACACCGTTCCAGGGAAGAGCTTCCGAACCGGCTCGAACTGCTCGTCGCCGCGGGCCAAGACACCCGACAGCAAGAACGTCACCGTACTGCTACTCGGGCGCCCGTACAGGCGCGTGCGGACAACCTTTCCCTTGTCGTTGGACAAAGGAATCACCTCCTATAACTCGTTTTTTAAGGGCCCCTCATATCAAGCGGGCAGTAGCAAGGAGCTACATACTTATATTATAGCACAAAACGCTTAAAAATGCAATATATACGGCCTTTCACAACCTCAAAAACGTAGCCTGGAGCAACTTACTAACAGAGGTAGAAGTCTATTTACGGATTGTTGTACCGATTTGCTCACCAGATATGGCGCGGCGGATATTATCTTCTTTTAATAGCTCAAATACCACTATAGACTGACTGTGGTCCTCGGCAAGCGCTATAGCCGCTTGGTCCATCACCTTTACGTCTGGGCGCACCACGGCCTCATTTAGGGTCAAAGTGTCAAACTTTACGGCGTCGTCATGCTGCTGCGGGTCTTTGTCGTACACGCCGTCTACCTTGGTAGCTTTAAATATAGCATCGCAGTCTAGCTCGAGAGCCAGGCTCACGGCAGCGGTATCGGTAGTTAGGTAGGGGCGACCTATACCACCGGCAGCCACAACTACACGGCCTTTAGCTAGGTGGCTCAACACGCGGCGGTGCGTAAACTGGTCGGCCACTTGATCGGCCTTGATGTTTGTCACCACGCGCGCCGGCAAGTCATTGGCGTTGAACACATCTACCAGAGCGAGGGCGTTCATAAGGGTGCCGAGCATACCGATATTGTCGGCCGTGACGCGCTGCACGCCGCTACCAGCTAGCTGCTCGCCGCGAGCGTAATTGCCGCCACCGACCATTATCACTATCTGCGTATTTTCAACTTTTTTAATTTCGTTTGCTATCCAGGCCGCGCGCTCGGCGTCGAACCCGCCAGCGTATTGACCCTGTAATTGTTCACCTGAAAGTTTAAGAAGGACTCGTCTATACATGCTTTCTAGTATAGCAAATTGCCGCCCGCGCAGCTGAATTTGATATGATACATAGTGATGACAAATGTGAATTATAAGCTCCACACCGAAGTAAGCGGTGCCGGCACGCCGATTGTGATGGTGCACGGCTATTTGGCGTCGAGCCACTACTATAGCGACATTGCCAAGCGGCTAGAAAAAACCCACCAGGTGATACGAGTGGATTTGCTCGGGCACGGCAAATCGCCCAAACCACACAACATACCGTACGACCACAACGACCAAGTGCAAGCGCTACACTACACGCTCGAACAACTTGGAGTCAAGCAACCTTTTGCGCTAGTAGGGCACTCTATGGGCGCGCTAATTGCGCTACGCTATGCCAATATATACCCCGAGCGTGTGTCACGACTAGTACTATTTAACCCACCCATGTTCTCGAGCCCCGAAGAAGCCGAGCGTGATATAGCCGCGACTGGCCCAGGCTATCGCTTGCTGATGTTTTCTAAAGCGCAGCGCACAGTGTGGCGAGCGCTCAAAACACTACCGCGCAACCCGTCTAAAACCCGTCACCCCGTAAGCCTCACAGATGTACTGCGCGTCAACCGACACGCCCGCACAGGCAGCCTACGCAACCTAGTGATGCAGGGCAATGTATTCAAGGAAGTGCACGAAATAACCACGCCGACCCTGATAGTGATGGGGCAAAAGGACCGCGTAACATACCTCAAAAACGCCCTAAACGCGCAGTTTCCACCGCACGTAACGCTCAAAATCAACCAGCACGGCCACAACGGCATGGCTTACCACCCCAAACTCGCCGAATCGTACATTCGCGAACACCTCGGCTAACCTGTTATAATACATGTATTATGGCCCAAAAAAAGAAAAAGCCCGTAGCCAAGCCACACGCCGTCGTCAATCGGCGTGCTAAGTTTGACTATGAGCTGGGCGACGAGCTAGTGGTAGGGCTGAGTCTAAGTGGGGCAGAGGTACGAGCCGCACGCGACAACCACGTACAGCTCAAGGGCGCTTACGTGCAAATAAAAGGTAGTGAATTGTGGCTACAAGGTGCTAGCTTTAGCGTAAAAATCAACGAACGTGGCGTGCCAGGCACCCGCACGGTAGACGATAGCCCACGCAAGCTACTAGCCAAACGCCGCGAAATAGACGCATTACTAGCGCACAAAGCCAGTGGACAAACCATAGTGCCACTAAAACTCCTCACTGCTGGGCGCTATATAAAGCTTGTCATAGCCACCGGTAAGGGTAAAAAACATTATGACAAGCGCGAAACCCTAAAACGCCGCGACCAGCAACGCGAATCAGAACGAGCCATCAAACAACAATACTAAATTGCATCAATTTATAGTGTAAAATAGTAGTAATGAAACTATTTTCGTGGAACGTAAACGGCATACGTGCTGTCATAAACAAAGGCGAGTTTGCTAAATTTATAGAAACCTACCAACCAGATGTATTATGCTTACAGGAAACCAAAGCAAAGCAGGGCCAAGCCGAAGTAGACCTACCAGAGTACGAAGAATACTGGAACAGCGCCGACAAAGCCGGCTACAGCGGCACGGCAATATTTAGCAAAGTTAAACCACTCAGTGTAATATACGGATTTGCCGACAGTATAGCCGAAAAATACGACCTAGCAACCGATAGTTACGGTGACCCCACCAAAGAAGGCAGAGTAATTAGCGCAGAGTTTGACGATTTTTGGGTGGTCACGGTATATACGCCCAACAGCAAGGGAGACTTAAGCCGCCTGAACCTACGCGAAAAACAGTGGGACCCGGCGTTTCTAGAGCACGTACAGGAACTCGAAAAATCCAAGCCCGTGTTGTTTTGCGGCGATCTAAACGTAGCTCACACCGAAGATGACCTAGCTAACCCCAAGCCAAACGTAGGCAAACACGGCTTTACCAACGAAGAGCGCAATGGGTTCCAAAAGTTTCTAGACGCCGGCTTCGTAGACACCTTTCGTAAGTTCACACAGGGAAATGGCCACTATAGCTGGTGGACCCACTGGCAAAACGCCCGCGCCCGCAACGTGGGGTGGCGCATAGACTACTGGCTAACAAGCGCCAGCCTAGCAGACCGCGTAGTAGCGGCCGAAATCCACGCCAGCCA